>CAJXOU010000009.1 GCA_913057645.1 uncultured Rhodobiaceae bacterium
GTGCCGGAGCCGTGGTCAGCAAGGGAGAGCAGGTGTTGGCGCAGGTTGATGGCGTTGTGATCGACGCGATCTCCTCTGACCCGCCGCTTGGGGCGGGTCGAGAAGTGGTGGGCGGAGCGAAACAAATTTCGGGGCGGGGGCGGTTTTGCCGCGTTCGCCTGCATTCGCTGTTGCTTCCGCTCCCCCGCCCCAAACCGCTTTCAGCGGTTTGACCCTCCCCGAGGGGAGGGTGGGAGGTGAGGCCTGCTGTTTGGTCAGGGCTCAATCTCTTCCAGCAGCGTTTCTATCGTCTGCGTGAGGCGCGCGATGTCTTCGGGCGTCGAGAGGCGGTGGTCGCCCGATTTCGACAGATTGATGGTGACGTTGCCGCTTTCCAGCGTCTCGACGAGGCGCATCGCATGTTGCCACGGCACGTCCTCGTCCTTCATGCCTTGCAGAATGCGGACGGGACAGACAAGCGGGATCGGCCGGCCGAGGATCAGATGGTTCCGGCCCTCCTCGATCAGCTTCATCGTGATCTCGTAGGGCTCGTCGTCATAGTCTGACGGCTCGCGGTAGAGACCGTCGCGGCGGAGCGTCTCCTTCACCTCGTCCGAAAATCCCTTCCACATCAGTTCTTCGGTGAAGTCGGGCGCAGGCGCGATCAGGACGAGGCCTTTGACGCGCCCGGGCCGGGCGAGCGCGGCGAGTAGCGCGACCCAGCCGCCCATGCTGGAGCCGATCAGAACCTGCGGGCCTTCCGCGAGCTGGTCGATGGCGGCAAGCGCATCGTCGAGCCAGCGCCCGACGGTGGCTTTGCGGAAATCGCCGGTGGAGGCTCCATGCGCGTAGTAGTCGAAGCGCAGGAGATGGCGTCCCGCGCCGCGCGCCCATTCGCCGAGCGCCGTCGCCTTGGTGCCCGTCATGTCGGACTTGAAGCCGCCGAGCCAGGTGAGGCCGGTCGCAGCGGACTGTGCGGGCGTCTCGACCAGGTAGGCGAGTTCCTCGCCCGCGCTGCCGTCATGGCCGGGGCGCGCGAGCTTGCGGGGAGAAGGGCTGTCGGTCATTGTCTGATGCTTCGCAATAGAAAACAGACACGCATCCAACAGGGATTCCGCCGCTTGTCCAACCCCTTCGAGACCCTTTCGCCGCGCCCGACGATCCTGCAAGTGGTGCCCGCGCTCGAAACGGGCGGCGCGGAGCGCACCACGGTCGATGTCGCGCGTGCGGTCGTGGCGGCGGGCGGGCGCGCCATCGTGGCGAGCCGGGGCGGACGGATGGTCGCGGAACTCGCGGTCTCGGGCGTCGAACATATCGATATGGCGGTCAATTCGAAGAATCCCGTGGTGATGGGGCTCAATGTCGAACGGCTGGCGCGCGTGATCCAGCGCGAAGGCGTCGACCTCGTTCACGCGCGCTCGCGCGCGCCTGCCTGGAGCGCGCTTGCCGCGGCGCGGCGCACGAAGCGGCCGTTCGTCACGACCTATCATTCGCGCGTGCATGAAAAGCCGCGCCTCAAGGTCTTCTACAATTCGGTGATGGTGCGCGGCGACGCGGTGATCGCGAACTCGGCCTATACCGCGGGCAACATCCGCACCGTGCATGCGCCCGAGGAAGGCCGCATCTTCACCGTGCCGCGCGGCATCGACATCGAGGCTTTCGCGCAGGTAACGCCCTCGCGTCTGGAGGCGCTGGCGCGGCGCTGGGGCGTCGGCGAGGGCTCGGGCACGGTCTTCGTGCATCCGGCGCGGCTGACCCGCTGGAAGGGGCAGACGGTTTCGATCGAGGCGGCGCGGCTGCTCGCGGGCCGCGGGCTCACCGATTTCACGCTGCTCTTTGCGGGCGATGCGCAGGGCCGCGACGGCTACGCAGCCGAACTCGAAAAGGCGATCCGCGAGGCGGGGCTGCAAGGCCGCGTGCGGCTCGTCGGGCATGGCGAGGACATGGCAGCGGCCTATGCGCTCAGCGATGCGGTGCTCTCGCCCTCGATCGAGGCCGAACCCTTCGGGCGGACGGCGGTCGAGGCGCAGGCGGCGTCACGCCCGGTCATCGTGTCGGATGCGGGCGGCCAGCAGGAAACCGTGATCGAAGGCGAGACGGGCTTTCGCGTGCCGCCGGGAGATGCGGCGGCACTGGCGGACGCTATGGCGCGCGTGATGGAGATGGGTCCGGAAGCCCGCGCGGCGATGGGCGCGGCGGGCCATCGGAACGCCGCCAGGCATTATTCGGTCGGCGTGATGTGTGCGGCGACGCTCGGGATCTATGCCGGGCTAATCGCGAAGAACCGGGCCGCGCGGTGAACGGGACCGTTATCGCGATCTGGCTGGGGGCGGGCGGCGTTTGCCGTGCCGAACAGGACATCAAGGCGATCCGCAGCGCGCATCCCGGTACGCGGCTCATTCTCCTGACGACACCGGATGGCAGGCGGGAAGCGGGCGATCTCGCGGATGAATGCTGGCAGGATGGCGCGGTAAAGGGCGCTTCCGCCTTTCTTGCCCGCGCCCGGCGCTTGTCCTGGGCCTCCGCGGGGCATATCTATGATCTCGAGACGAGCCGGGCGACGCGGTTCCTGCGTCTGTGTGTGTGGCCAAGGCCACAATGGCACTGAAAGAGGGGCCTGCCGCTCGTCCGGGGCTCGAAAGCCGCCCGTTTCTTGACTTGCGGGCGGCGGACTTCAAATCTATAGCTGTGCTGAATATCCGGCAGGGTGTCCGGGTCGGACACCGTCGGGAGGCAAGAGGGAACGCAGGACGCATTGAAGCGTCATGATGTTGTGTTCCTCCGAAGCTCCCGAAACGCCTCGAAAACGGGCGGCCGGACCAACAGAAGGAGAAGTGTTCATAGCTCGCAGACCGATGCAGGCGCCGCCCACGAAAGAGGGCCCGCGCATAAACGACATGATCGATGAGCCGACCGTGTTGCTCATAGACGCCGAGGGCGAAAAGCGCGGCGTCATTCCCACGGACGAAGCCATCAAGATGGCCGAGGAGGCAGGTCTTGACCTGGTCGAGGTATCGCCGAACGCGAAGCCTCCCGTGTGCAAGCTCCTCGACTACGGCAAATTCAAGTATCAGGCCCAGAAAAAGGCCAACGAGGCGCGCAAGAAGCAGAAGACCGTCGAGGTCAAGGAAATCAAGATGCGCCCGAACATCGACGTGCATGACTACGATGTGAAGATGCGCTCCATGCTTCGATTTTTCGAGGAAGGCGACAAGGTGAAGGTGACGCTTCGCTTCCGTGGCCGCGAGATGGCGCATCAGGAACTCGGCATGCAGCTCCTGAACAGGGTCAAGGAACAGGTGGACGAGATCGCCAAGGTCGAGCTCTACCCCCGCCTCGAGGGACGGCAGATGATCATGGTGCTGGCGCCGCGCTGAGGCCGCCGCACGGGAAAGGAAGAGGCCCGGTCCTGCGACCGGGCCTTTTTCATGCCGCCCTGCTTTTCAGGACGAAAAGAGTTTCGCGAGCCGGTCGGGCCGGTCGGTCAGGATCGCCTCGACGCCGAGAGCGGCGAGCCGTTGCATCTCCGCTTCTTCGTCGACCGTCCAGCAGGAGACCGCGAGGCCGAGTTCCGTCGCGAGCGCCGCCGTCTCCGCCGTCACGTCGCCATGCCAGGAGAACCAGCCGTCGGCGGGCGCGGCGGCGATGGCGCGCAGCATCCGCTCGGCGAAGGTCGCGCCTTCCGCGTGCCGCCAGTCATATCCGTTCGCCCAGGGCGCGCCTTCCGCCGAAGCGCGGCGGATCGCTTCGTCCTCCGAGCCGGGCACGTCGCGCCGGGCGGAAGGATGCGCCGGGTCGATCTGGAAGAAGGGCAGTGTCGTGAAGGCATTGAGAATGTCCGGTGCCTGCTCCTTCGCCCGGGCGAGCGCGCGCCAGTCGAACGAGACGAAGGTAACGGTCTTCTCCAACTGGTGCTCGCGGGTGAGCGCGACGGCGGCGTCGGCGAGCTCCACCGGATCGGCGGATTGCGAGAGATCGAGCAGCGCCGTTTTCAGTTCCACATAGAGACGGAAGCCGGGCTTCGCCGCCTTTTTCACCAGCGCATAGACATCCGCCAGAAGCGGGATGTGCTCGTCGTCGATTGCCGTCTGTTCGGGATAGCGCGCGGCATAGCGGGCGTCCGCGCGAAGCCGGCCGATGTCGTAGGCCTGGAGTTCCGCGAAGGTGAGGTCTTTCAGGAGCGGCGTCGGGCGGACGAGCCACGCGCCGTCCGGTCCCCGCGCGATGGCGGGCTTCAGGCTCTCGTCGTGATGGACCGCGAGCTTGCCGTCGCGCGTCAGATGGACGTCGAGCTCGATCCCGTCCGCGCCTGCATCGATGGCGCGGGCGAAGGCGGCCATCGTGTTCTCCGGCCAGAGCCCCGCGCCGCCGCGATGCGCCACCTGTAACGGATATGTCATGAAAGCTCCCCCGAGAAACCGGCTGTGGGCGAGAGACTATCCGCTGCGGCGAAGCGCCGTCCATTGCCGCGTTTCGGTCTTGCGTTCTCGCTCAATGTGGCAGCCGTCCCGGCCGCGGCCACGATCCCGTCACAGTATCGTCCAACGAAGCCGATAGATTCGTGTGAGTTGGCGATGGCGTCGAAACCGGGGTTGGTATAACCTCTGTTTCAATCGACGAATAACAAGCCGGGGCTGTGGTCGCAAAGTCCGGCGGCGGGGTCGAGACGCCGGAGAGCGAGGGATGCTGTCACGTATCCACGACAAGGCCGGTGAACATGTCTATATCGGAAATATGGCGGCGTCTGACGACCCGCCGGAGACGCAAGAGATCCTTCTACGATACGCAGGAGGTGATGCGCCGCGCCGTCGAAGCGGCGGGGCCCGTCGACCTGCGCTTGTTTTCGGACGAGGACCTTCGCTGCGTGGTCGAAACCGACAGGAACGAGCAGCGCCGCAAGTCGGCGGAGAAGGAACTGGCATCCCGCATGGGACGGCGGTCTCCGCACAGCGGCGAAACCGCTGCGGGCCTGCATTGAACGGTCCGGCCCGTCAGATTTCGGCGATCCCAAACCCCTCATCCGCACGCGTGACGCGCACCATGTGCTCGCCCGCGAAATGCGCGGGGATCATGACGGCGCCCATATCCGCCACGCGGGAAAGCACGGCGCGGCGCGTGACCCGCGCCTGCTCCTGATCCTCGCAGAAGATGCTGTTCCATTGCGGCTGAAGAACCTGCAGCGGGTGATGCAGGATGTCGCCGACGAAGACGGCGCTGTCGTCCCGGCCCGCGACCGTGATGGTCATGCTGCCCGGCGTATGGCCGGGAGCCGGATCGAGCACGATGCCGGGTGCGACTTCCGCCCTGCCGCTCACGAGTTCGGCCATGCCGCGCTCGAGGATCGGCCGGACGCTGTCGTCGAAAAAGCCTTCATTGACCGCTTCGCCGATCTTCTCGGGAAACTTGCTCCGGTTCTCCGGGTTCCAGTATTCGGCGTCCGCCGCCGAGAAGATGTACCGCGCCCGCGGGAAGGCCGGCACCCACGCATCGCCTTCGAGCTTCGTGTTCCAGCCGACATGATCGACGTGGAGATGGGTGCAGATCACCATGTCGATGTCTTCCGGCGCAAACCCCGCGGCAGCGAGACGCTCGATGAAAGGCGTTTCGAGCTGACCGAAGAGCGGAATGCCGGGCCGCTCCTTGTGATTGCCCGCGCCCGTGTCGATCAGCACCTTCATGCCGTTGATGTCCACGACCCAGCTTTGCAGCTGCGCGTGGATTTCGTCATTGCCGGTGTCGAGCGTGCCCTCGGGCACTTGCGTCTTCACGCGCACGTAATCGGCTTCGTCGAAACCGGTGAAAAGCTGTTGCGGCGACAGGAAGACGCCCTGCCATTCCTCGATGCGGTGAATGCGCACATCGCCCAGAGAAAGACGGTCCATCGGTTTTCTCCCTGTTGCGGGTCTAGAGGCTCAGCTTTTCGCGTTTGAAGGTGATGTTCGCCGTCTCGCGGTCCCATGTGTCCGCGGTCACGCCTTCGCGGCGGAGATCGACCTTCTGCACTTTCGCGGTCGGCGTCTTCGGCAGTTCGCCGACAACGCGCACATAGCGCGGCACCATGAAATAGGGCAGGCGCTCCGCGAGGAAAGCGGTGAGCGCCGCCGGATCGATACTTCGGCCGGCGACGGGCGCGACAACGGCCATCACCTCGTCTTCGCCCAGTTCGCTCGGCACGCCGATGGCAGCCGCCTCCTGTACGTCGGGATGCGCGACGATCTCGGCCTCGACCTCAAAGGAGGAAATGTTCTCGCCGCGCCGCCGGATTGCATCCTTGATGCGGTCGACGAAAAAGAAGTTCCCCGCCTCGTCGCGGCGGAACGCGTCGCCCGTGTGGAACCAGCCGTTGCGCCAGGCGCGCGCGGTTGCCTCCGGGTTCTTGTAATAGCCATGCATCATCGCCCAGGGCCGGTCGGTGCGCACGATCATCTCGCCGACGGTGCCTGCCGGCACCTCGCAGTCGTTCTCGTCGACGAGGCGTACATCGACATGGGGCCGCACCGTGCCGCAGGTGCCGAGCGCCGTCGGGTTCGGCTCCGAGAGGATCGGCGTCGAGATCTCCGTCATGTTGAAGATCGTGTAGATGTCGATGCCGAAGCGCGTGTGGAATTCGCCCGCGCTTTCGGTGAGCGGCACCATCAGCGCGAGCCGCAGCTTGTGGTCGCGGTCGCCGGGCGAGGCGGGCTCCTTCAGCAGGAAGGTCGCCATGACGCCGAGCAGGAAGCAGGCCGTGCATTCCGTCCGCCGCACGAAATCCCAGAATTCGTCGGTCCGGAAGTTTTCCCAGAGCGCGATCGAGCCGCCCCGCGCCAGCATGACGAAGGGAAGGCCGACGCCGCCGATATGGAAGATCGGCAGGTTGACGAGAAAGCGGTCCTCGCCCGTCACGAAGTGCCATGTCTCCGGCCCGGCATTGGAAAACAGGTGGAGATAGGACATGAGGACGCCCTTGGAGGGCCCGGTCGTGCCCGACGTATAGATGACGGCCTGCGTGTCCCACGGATCGATGGGCCGTTCGAGCGGGGCGAGCGGCCCCGCCTCCACCGTCTCGAACCGCGCCGCGTCGAGACCGGGAGGTGCCTCGGCATCCGGCCCGCAGATCACGAGACGCTTCAACTGCGCGCGCTCGATCTCGCCGAGCCGGGGCACCAGATCGCCATGCACGATCATGAGTTCGGCGTCCGTGTTCGCCACCACATGTTCGAGGATCGAACCGCGATAGGCGGTGTTGATGGGGACGAAGACGGCGCCGAGATAATTGACCGCGAAGTGGCTGAGCAGTGCTTGCGCGCCGTTCGGCAGCCATGCGGCGACGTGGTCGCCCTGTTTCACGCCGAGCGACTGCAGCGCCGCGGCGCGCGCGGCGGTGCGCTCCAGCGTCTCGCGATAGCTCCAGCTCTCGCCGTCACCGAACACGACATAGGTCTCGTCCGGCTTTTCGCGCGCGAAGCGTTCGAGCGCATAGCGCAGCACGCATGTCTCGCGCGTGGGGATGCGCGGATCGGCGAACGTGGCGGTGGCTTCATCCTGCATGACGGTTCTCCTCCCCGAAAACCATGCGAGCGGTTGGCTATCTTTCCGGCGACACCATCTTCATCACCATGTGAAGTGTCAGCACGATCACCTCGCTGGGCGGCCGCCGCCCGCCCGGCACATACCAGTTCGCGGTCCACGACATCAGACCACTGATCGAAAGCGCGGCAAACGCCACATCCTCGACGGCGAATTCCCCTTTCGCCGCGCCCTCGGCGAGCAGCGTTTCGAGCTTCTTGTCAAAAGCCTGGCGCTGCTTGCGGATGTCGCGCGCGACGCCGGGTTCGAGGTTCTTCTCCTCGCGCTCGTAGACGACGATATATTCCTGGTTCTCGATGATGAGCTGCGTCACCCGGTCGACGGCGAGCTTCAGCCTTTCGGTCGGCGTGCCCGGCGTCTCGAGCGCCGTATCGAGCGCGGCGGTCGACAGACGGATGCCGCGCTCGGATATTTCGCGCAGGATTTCCGCCTTGTTGCGGTAGTAGCTGTAGATGAAGGGCTTGGTGACGTTGAGCCGTTCGGCGACCGCATCGAGCGTCGCGCCTTCATAGCCCTGCGCATAGAAGAGGTGACACGCCTCTTCGAGAATGAGGCGGCGCTTGTAGGCGGATATCTCGCCCTTCACGTCGCGCCGGGCCGCCTTGGCGACGTTATCCGGTTTGCGCGCGGCCATTCAGAGCGCCGTCTTCAGAAACGAAACCACGTCGTCCGCGGTCTCGATGGGGCGCGGGTTCGTGCGGGTCCAGATGTCGTGCATGATCGCTTCCGCGAGGTGCGGAAGATCGCTCTCCTTGACGCCGACCTCGCCGAGACTGCGCGGCATGCCGAGCCCGCGAATGAGCTTGTCCGCGGCAGCGCTGGCGCTTCCCGTCGCGCCGAGCGCTGTGGCGATCCGCTTCTGCCGCTCGCCATTGACGCTTTCATTCCAGGCAAGCGCGTAGGGCGCCATGACGCAGCTCGTATGCCCATGCGGCACGTCGAAGGTGCCGCCGAGCGCATGACCCGTCGCATGGCTGATCCCCATCGGCACGCCGGCGACGACCGGGATCATGGATTGCCAGGCGCCGATCTGGCATTTGAGGCGGCCGTCGAGATCCTTCGCATCGGCTTTCGCGCGCGGCAAGCCCTCCGCGAGGTTGCGAAGCGCATTCTCGGCGACGCCGTCGCAGAACTCGTTGGAGTGGAACGAGCCGAGCGTCTCCATCGCGTGGTCGAGGGCGCGGACGCCGGTCGAGAGCCACAGCCATTCGGGCGTGTAGACCGTCATCGCGGGGTCGAGCACCACGGCGACGGGCGCCATCAGCCGGTGCTGGTAGCCCTGCTTCAGTTTCGCCTTCTCGTCCGTCGCGCCACTCAGCGCATTGAACTCACCGCCCGACAGCGTCGTCGGCACGCAGACGGCACGGACATCCGGTCCCTCGAAGGCGGGGAGCACCACGGCACCGTCGCCGCCCACATACATGTGGTAGGGCTCCATGTCGTCATGGGTCTCGAGATCGTGCTTGAGGCAGAGCGTGACGATCTTCGCGGCGTCGGTGATCGAGCCGCCGCCGATGGAGACGATGAGGTCCGCCTTCGCGGCGCGCGCCTGCGCGGCCGCCTCGAGCACGGCGGCGCGCGGCGCATGCGCGGGCATGCCGTCATAGATGCCGGCATGACGCCGGCCGAGCGCCTTTGCGATCTTCGCGATCTCGTCGGTCTCGCGGTTGAGGGTGCGGCTCGCCATCACGAAGACGTGGGCCGCGCCCTGCGTTTCCGCTTCCTCGGCAATGGCCTCCGCCGCGGGCCGCCCGACAAAGACGCGCTCCGTGGCCGTCTGCGAATAGGTCGCGCCGGCGGACATGTTTCCTCCCCATTCTCGTTCCGCCGAGCATAGCCGCTGTGCAGATACCCGTCAGTATATAAAATTGATGCTCGGTAAAAATCCGCTGTTCAGGCCGAACGGCAAGCGTCATACTTGGACCAAATGGAACCAGAAAAACAAAACCCCGGGGAGAAGCGTCCATGAAATTCGGAGTGTTCTACGAACTGCAATTGCCGAAGCCCTGGAACGAGGGCGACGAACAGCGGCTGTTCCACGAGGCGCTGGAACAAATCGTGCTGGCCGACAGGCTCGGCTTCGACCATGCCTGGGAAGTGGAACATCACTTCCTCGACGAATATTCGCATTCCTCCTCGCCGGAAGTGTTTCTCGCGGCGGCGGCGTCCGTCACGAAGAACATCCGCCTCGGCCACGGCATCCGCCAGGTGATCCCGAATTACAACCATCCGGCGCGAACGGCGGAAGGCCTCGCGACGCTCGACATCATGTCGAACGGGCGCGTCGAATTCGGCATCGGCGAGGGCGCGACGCGATTGGAGCTTGGCGGCTTCCACATTCCCGCGAAGGAAAAGCGTGCCATGGCCATCGAGGCGGGCGAGCAGATCGCCAACATGATGGCGCTCGACCCTTATCCCGGCTTCGAGGGGAAGTATTTCTCGATGCCCTGCCGCAACGTGCTGCCGAAGCCGGTGCAGAAGCCGCATCCGCCGATGTGGATGGCCTGCACCAACCGTGACACGATCCGCGTGGCGGCGTCGCTGGGCGTCGGCGCGCTCGCCTTCTCCTTCGTCGATCCGGAAGAGGCGAAGAACTGGTCCGACATCTATTACGGCATCATCAAGTCGGACGAATGCAGGCCGATCGGTCATACGGTGAATGCGAACATCGCGATGGTTTCGAACTTTTCGCTGCATGAGGACCGCGAGGAAGCGATCCGCCGTGGCCATGAGGGTTTCGAATTCTTCGGCTATGCGCTGAACGCGCTCGTCGCGCACGACACGGTGCCGGGCCGCACCGACATGTGGGGCGACTACATCAAGGCGCGCGGTAACCGCACGCAGGAAGTGATCGACGCGGCGAAGCGCGCCGACGCGATTGCGACGGGTATCGGCACGCCGGACGACATGCGTGCCCACCTGCGCGCCTTCCAGAATGCGGGCGTCGACCAGGTGATCTTCATGCAGCAGGCCGGCCGCAACAAGCATGCGGACATCTGCGAGTCGCTCGAACTCTTCGCGTCCGACGTCATGCCGGAATTCAAGCAGGAAGCCGCTGCCCGCGAAGCGAAGAAGCAGAAGGAACTTGCGCCCTACATCGAGGCGGCGCTGAAGCGCAAGAACTGGATGAAACCGCTGGAAGACCACGAGATCCCCGTGGTGCAGGCCTCCGTCAAACAGGCGCAGGTGAACCAGAGCACAAGCGCGGCGGAGTAAATCCAGCTGAAGTTGTTGAGGGGCCGCGCCGGTTGCGCGGCCTTTCGCACATGTTTAGTGTGTATCTACACAAAACCGGGTGAAACATGAGCCAGACAGTCACCGAACAGGACGTGCGCGAGAACTGTGCTGCTCTGAGAGCGCGAATGGCGGCGCGGAAACTGACGCGGAGCTATGACAAGGCGCTGAAGCCCGCCGGTCTCAAGATTACGCAGTTCACGCTGCTGATCGCGGTCGAGGAAGGCAGCGTGAAATCGCTGACCGCGCTTGCCGACATGCTGGCGCTGGAGCGTTCGAGCCTCGTGCGCAATGTGAAGCTGCTGGAGGACGAGGGGCTGATCGAGGCGGCGCCGAGCGGCGAGGGCCGGTCGCTCGGGCTGAAGCTCACGAAAGCAGGCCGGAAGAAACTCACCCAGGCGCTGCCGCTCTGGCGCGAGGCGCAGACCCATGTGGAAACGGCGCTCGGCCAGAACTGGCCGGCGGTGAAGAAGTCGCTCCACCAGCTGATCCAGAAGACCTGATCGTCAGGCTTCCACCCGGTAGACCGGGAAGCAGTTCCGTATTGCCTCCGCCTTCTCCATGTCGCCGCCGAATATGGCGCCGCTTTGCGCTACTGCCTCGCCAAGCGAGAGCCCGTCGCGGAAGATCGAATGGAGCGTCTGCCAGTCGAGTGTGAGGGAGGCGTCGTTCGTCTCGGGCGCCTTGAACTCCACCTCGAGTTTTGAATTGCGCACGCGGATCGTTGCATGAAGCGGCCCGTGATCGGAAACGGAGAGCGCGAGCGTCGCATCGAGGCCGCGCGCCTTTCGCCGCTGGAAGGTGAGCGTGAGGCCGAACAGGAAGGAGAAGGGATTGTCGGACGGGATGTTGTAGTCGACGAGCTTCACTTCCTTCGTCTTGAGGCGCTTCGGCACGCTCTCCTCCGCGTCGGAATTCTTCAGCACATAGACGGTCTCGGGCTTCGCCAGCAGCGGATCGAGAATGCGTTTGCGGTATTCGACCTTGTCTTCGATGTAGGGGCCGAGCACGTCGGAGCCCGCCGGGCAGACGCTCAGGCAATAAGCGGCCTTGTAGCCCGGCTTGAAGGAAAGGCTCTGCCACATGGAGACGCTTTCGCCGGGCGGCACGCGGGCGTCGTAGTCGTCGGCGTCCTTCGCCTCCACGACCTCGTGAACCCAGTCGACGAAGCCGCCCATGAACTCGCGGTAGTTGTGCGTGTAACAGGCGGAGAAGTTGAACGACCCGTCCATGCCGATGGCTTCGACCGGGCAGGCGGCGACACAGAGCTTGCAGTCGAGGCAGGGCGCATAGTCGAGCGGCACGGAGGGCACATCGATTTCGCGGTCGATGACGATGGTGCCGAGCAGAATGAAGCTGCCGAAGCGCGGATGGATCACGTTGCGGTGGAGGCCCATCCTGCCGAGGCCGGCGGCTTCCGCGATCGGCTTGTGCGAGATGACGCGCATGCCGGCCGGATAGGCCTGCGCCTCCATCGGGAAGGCGGCGGCGGGATTGACCGCGCCGAAGCCCATCGCCTCGAGTTTCCTGACGGCCTTCCGCGCGACATGGTTCACATCGTCGTAGGTCTGGTGGAACTCCTCGTTCGCGACCGAGCGGACGGAAGTCCTGACCGTGTCGCGGTTCATGCGGACGACGAAACTGACAAGCGTCCTGGCGTTCGGCAGCAGCGCCGAGATCCAGGCCTGCTGGTCGGCAACCGCGGGATCGGAAACGGCGACGAAGCCGCAATCGTCCGCGCCGCATTCGAGCATGAGTTCCCGCAGGCTTTCGGATGTGATCGCTTCCGCTTCTGCGGCGCCATTCGCGCGCCAGCGCGCGACATCGGGATGCTCTCCCCCGGCGAGATCATGGGCCATGGCGTCCATCTCCGTATTGTTGGATAGTGTATATACACTATAAGAAGGGCCGCCGGTTCCGGCAAGAACCTTGCCCGGAGAAATTATGCGTACTTGAGATACGTAAACTGGAAATCGGGCCCCCGAAGCGTTAGGCTCGGACGAGGGCGACCCGGGGGGAGCCGGGCCGCCGAAGAGAAACCGGGCAAACCGGCGTCTGAACCAAAGGGGGAGAAATGCCGAAGGGAAAGATCGACCTGGACGCGAAATACGCGGATTTCGAACGCGACGGCTATGTGATCTTCGAAAATGTGATCGAGCCGGACCTCGTCGCCGAGATCAAGGACGCGTTGCTGCGCGTCGAGCGCGACAACGATATGGGCTTTCGTGACACGGACTTCGAAGGCAAGCGCACGGTGCGCATCTACAACCTGCTGGCTCACGGGCCCACCTTCTGGAAGATACCGGTCCACGAGGCGACGCTGCCCTTCGCCGAGAAGGTGCTCGACGAGGAACTACAGGTTTCGTCGGTGAGCTCGATCACGCTGTGTCCGGGGCAGGGCGCGCAGCCTCTTCATGCGGACGATCAGTTGATCCCGGTACCGAAGCCGCACCAGCCCTTCACTCTGAATTGCGTCTGGGCGATTTCCGATTTCACGGAAGAGAACGGCGCGACGCGGCTCGTGCCCGGCAGTCACAAGGCGAGCGGCATGCCGGACTACGATATCGATTGCGATACCGTGGCGGGCGAGATGCCGGCGGGCTCGGTGCTCTTCTGGCATGGCAGCCTCTGGCATGCAGGCGGCACCAACCGCTCGCAGGATCGCCGCTTCTGCGTCGCGAACTATTATTGCGCGGGCTTCATGCGCCAGCAGGAGAACCAGCAGCTCGGCATTCCGCTCGACGAGGCGCGAAAATTTCCGCGGCGGCTGCAGGAGCTCTGCGGTTACTCCGTCTATCGGGGTCTCTACGGCCATGTCGACAACGAGGACCCGATTTCGATGCTTGGCAGGCAGGACGGCTCGAAGCTGATCTGGCAGCGCAGCTACGACGAAATGTACGAGGACAAGACGGCAGCTGATTAACAGGGCCGGGTCCGGACAATCGGGCGGGAACGGTTATGGAGACGCTGCAGCGGCGGCTCTTCATGGAACCGTTTCCGCCCGAACGCATTTAAGAGGGAATGGTCCGGCAGCGTCATGCCGCGAAACGGGCGCGGCTGCGCCGACAAGGCCCACGATCAACGGGAGAGAGACATGAAACATTCCCCAAAATATCTGCTCGGAACAGCTGCCGTGGCGGCGCTGCTGGTGGTCGCGGCGTGCGATCAGAACGAAGAAGAGCAGACGGGTGACGCGGTCGGCGAGATGGAATCCTCGGAAACGGCGGTGCCGCTGACGAGCGAGCCGGGCGATGCGACGCCGGGCGCGATGGACGAGACAGCCGACAGCACCATGCCCGCGGGCGACATGCCGGAAAGCGAAATGCCGGCAAGCGACATGGACGAAAACGACATGTCCATGGGCGAGGAAGCGGCCGCCGAAAACACCGATGCCGAGACCATTGCCGGTACGGAGGGCGGCGAAGCCGCGGCGGACTGCCAGGCAGCGGCCGATGCGCTCGACAGCTCATGGACCGGCAAGCCCTATGCGGACGCCGAGACTGAAATTTCGGAGAATGAGGACGTCGAAACCATTCGCGTGATCCGCCCGGACGAAGCGGTCACGCAGGATTTCCGCACCGACCGGTTGAATGTCGAGCTGGACGCGGACGACAACATTACCCGTATCTATTGCGGCTGACCTGAGCGGGTGAGGTCCGTTCGCTCTAGCGGACGGGCCTCACTGGATTGCTGCCGTCCCAGCCGATGGCGGCCTTGCGGATGTGTTCGAAGAACGGCCCCTTCGAGCCGCTGATATCCGACATTTCGATCACGGTTCCGGGATGCGTCTCGGTGTCGAAATAGACGAAGCGGCCCGGGGCGCCGCCGATCTGCCCTTCATGGCCGACCTTGTAGCCTGCCGCAATCGCGCGGTCGTAGGCGGCCTGGTAGTCGGTCGTCCAGTAAGACATGTGCTGCAGCCCTTCGCGCCCCGCATTCAGGAAATCCAAATACATCGACGGTGCGTCGTTGCGCTGCTGGATGAGTTCGATCTGAAGGTCGCCCGTGTTGCCGAGGGCGATGCTCATCTCGACCGGCGAGGGTTTGCCCTTGTAGGTGAACCAGTCGCATGTCACGCGGTCGATGTAATAGAACGGGCCGACGCCGAGGACTTCCGTCCAGTGCTTCAGCGCCGCCTCGATGTCGCGCACGACATAGCCGTTCTGGCAGACCTTCCCGAAAAAGCGGCTCATGTTTCCTGTCTCCGTCAGATGCCGGTCACGAGGAAGTCGACCGCAGCAATGATGTCGTCGCGCCGGCTTGCAAGGGACATTACGATGTCGCCGCCGAGAAAGGACGAAGAGATGCCGGCGATTTCAAGCGTGGACAGGACGAGCTTCAGTCCCTCGATATCGAAAACCGGATTGAGCCGCGAAATCGGCAGCTCTACGCGCGACAGAGGGACAAGCGGGGCGACGACGCGCAGTGTGCGGGTTGCGATCTGGTCGTGCTGGAGAAGCAGGAAGTAGGGGATGGCCTCACGGCTGGCCGCATGTTTGTTCCGGTAGACGTCGAATTGCGCCATTCAAGTATCCTCAGAAACGGCGCAGCCCGTCGCTCCATATACCGTCCCGCTCAATCCGGCGATTGAAAGCCTCAATGGCTTCCTTGTTCTCTTCTTGCCAGCGGCGGCGCTCCTCCTCACGGGACCTTTCCCGAAGGACTTCTTCCAGCGTTGCGGACAGGTTGATTTCCATCTCCTTCGCCTTCGCGAGGAGCTCCGCATCCACCGACAGATTGACTGCTTTCTTTGCCATGCGCATGATATATGCGCATATATCATGCGCATCAAGTATGCGCATCAGCCGGAAGGGGCGGCGGATGCTTGACGCGCGGCCCTTTTCCCTTATAAATCCGCGCCTTCGGGGTGGCCCGGCCTGTAGGGCATGCCGTGACCGCCCGTAATGCCAAGACCCGGACCCGCCACCTTCCGAATTCTTCAATGAATTCAAGGTCTTCAAGGGCAGGTTCTACAAAACACGGAGAGCAAAATGCCCAAGCTGAAGACCAAGAGTGGCGTCAAGAAGCGTTTCAGCTTCACCGCCACCGGAAAAGTGAAGCGCGGCCAGACCGGCAAGCAGCACGGCATGATCAAACGGACCAACAAGCAGATCCGCAACCTGCGCGGCACGACGCTCGTCGCCGAGCCCGATGCCAAGCGGATTGTGAAGATTTTCGCGCCCTACGGCCTGAAATAACCGCTTAGGTCCCATTTTCTTTCGAGGAGAATTCTCATGTCGCGCGTCAAACGGGGCGTTACCGCCCATGCCCGGCACCGCAAAGTCATCAAGAAGGCGAAGGGCTATTACGGCCGCCGCAAGAATACCTTCCGCACGGCCAACCAGGCCGTCGAGAAGGCCGGCCAGTATGCCTATCGCGACCGCCGCACGCGCAAGCGCAACTTCCGCGCGCTCTGGATCCAGCGCATCAACGCCGGCGTCCGCGAGCACGGCCTGACCTATTCGCGATTTATCGACGGCCTCGCCAAGGCTGGCATCGAAGTGGACCGCAAGGTGCTCTCCGATCTCGCCATCCATGAGCCCGAGGCCTTCAAGGCTCTGGTCGCCCAGGCACAGTCGGCCCTGAAGTAAGGCTGCCCTGTCACGACACCAGAGCCGGTCACCCGTCCGGGGCCCGCATGAGGTTTCATGCGTGCCGCTCTCGGGGGTGAGGCGGATCGCCGGTCGATAGCATCGTTCGCACGCCGTTTCCCTCAGTCGCCCGAGAGCCTGTAAGACACAGGCCACGGGCGATTTGAGTGGACGTGTTTCGCGAAACGATCAGAAGCCGGTGAGAAGATGACCGACAGCGCCGATCTCGAAAAACTCGAAGCGGAATTCGCCGCGGCGATTGCCGACGCGGTGGATATCGACACGCTCGAAGCCGTGCGCGTGGCCGCGCTCGGCAAGAAGGGCCGCGTCTCCGACCTGATGAAGGGCCTGGGCGGCATGTCGCCCGAAGAGCGCAAGGAGATGGGGCCGAAGCTGAACGGCCTCAAGGACCGCCTGACGGATGCGATCGCCGCGCGCAAGGACGCGCTGCATCAGGCCGCGCTCGAAGCGCGCCTCGCGGGCGAGAAGATCGACGTGACATTGCCCGTGCGCGCGAGCGCGCTCGAAACGGGCCGCATCCATCCTCTTTCCCAGGTCTGGGACGAACTCGTCGCGATCTTCGCCGATATGGGCTTCGCGGTGGAGCAGGGCCCGGACATCGAGACGGACCACTATAATTTCGGCGCGCTGAACTTTCCCGAAGGTCACCCCGCGCGCGAGATGCACGACACCTTCTACTTCGAACCGAAGGCCGACGGATCGCGCATGCTGCTCCGCACGCATACGAGTCCGGTCCAGGTGCGCACCATGGAAGCAGGCGAGCCGCCGTTCCGTTTCATCTGCCCCGGCCGCACCTATCGCTGCGACAGCGACCAGACGCATACGCCACAGTTCCACCAGATCGAGGGCCTCGTGATCGACGAGACGACGCATCTGGGACACCTCAAATGGACGCTTGAGGAATTCCTGCGCGCCTTCTTCGAGGTGGAGGGCGTCGAGCTCCGCATGCGCCCGTCCTTCTTCCCGTTCACGGAACCATCGATGGAGGTCGATGTGCGCTGCGCGCGCCTCGGCAATGAAATCCGCATCGGCGAAGGCGACGACTGGCTCGAAATTCTCGGCTGCGGCATGGTTCACCCGAACGTGCTCAAGTCCGCGGGCATCGACCCGGAAAAGTATCAGGGCTTTGCCTTCGGCGTCGGGCTCGACCGGCTCGCCATGCTGAAATACGGCATCCCGGATCTGCGCGCCTTCTTCGAAAGCGATCTGCGCTGGCTCCGCCACTATGGCTTTGCCGCGCTCGACGTGCCGACGCTTGCGGGAGGGCTCTCGTCGTGAAGTTCACACTTTCCTGGTTGAAGAACCCGCTCGAAACCGATGCGTCGCTGGATGAGATCGTCGCGAAGCTGACCATGCTCGGCCTCGAGGTCGAGGGTGTGGAAGACCCGGCGAAGAAGCTCGGCATCTTCTCCGTCGCAAAGGTGCTGGAAGCGGGTCCGCATCCCGACGCAGACAAACTGCAGGTGCTGAAGGTCGAGGCGCTTGTCGAAGGCGAAGTGAAGCAGTTGCAGGTCGTCTGCGGCGCACCGAACGCGCGCGCCGGCATGACAGGCATTTTCGCGCCGCCCGGCGCCACGATTCCCGTGAACGGCATGGTGCTGAAGCCGACCAAGATTCGCGGCGTCGAGTCGAACGGCATGATGTGTTCCGAGCGAGAGCTCGAACTCTCCGACGAACATGAAGGCATCATCGACCTGAAGGGCGACTGGAAGGTCGGCACGCCCGCGGCGGAAGTGCTCGGCCGCGACGATCCGGTGATCGAGATCGCGATCACGCCAAACCGGCCTGATTGCCTCGGCGTTTACGGGGTCGCCCGCGACCTCGCGGCGGCGGGCCTCGGCCGTCTGCTCGAGGGAGACCTTTCGCCTGTGCCGGGCACGTTCGAAAGCCCGGTCGGCATCGAGCTCGACTTCCCGGCGGAAGCGGAGAATGCCTGTCCCGTCTTCGCGGGCCGTCTCATTCGCGGCGTGAAGAACGGCCCCTCGCCTGAGTGGTTGCAGACTTACCTGAAGGCCGTGGGACTGCGCCCGATCAATGCGCTGGTCGATATCACGAATTTCATTTCGCTCGACCGCGCGCGCCCGTTGCACGTCTACGACGCCGCGAAGCTCAAGGGCGACATCCGCGCGCGGCTCGGCAGGAAGGGCGAGAAATTCCTCGCACTGGATGGCAAGGAGTATGAGATAGAGCCGGAATTCTGCGTCATCGCAGATGACGCGCAGGTCCTTGGCCTCGGTGGCGTAATGGGCGGCGAAGCGAGCGGATCGACGGATGAGACCGTCGACGTCTTCGTCGAGAGCGCCTATTTCGACCCCTATCGCACGGCACGCACGGGCCGCGACACCGGCATCGTCTCCGATGCGCGTTACCGCTTCGAGCGTGGCGTCGATCCGGAATTCGTGCTTCCGGGTCTCGAGCTCGCGACGAAGATGATCCTGAACCTCTGCGGCGGCGAGGCGTCGAACCTGGTCGTCGCCGGCAAGGTTCCGGACACGAAGAAGGTGATCGCGTTCGATCCCGGCCGCATCGAAAAGCTCACCGGTCTCGCGCTGCCAAAATCGGAAGCGGTCACGATCCTCTCCGCGCTCGGCTTCGGCGTTTCGGAAGCGGAGGCGAAGCTTTCCGTTTCCGTGCCGTCCTGGCGGCCGGATGTGGAGGGAGAGGCGGATCTCGTGGAAGAAGTCGTGCGTGTGCACGGGCTCTCGGAAGTGAAGTCGGCAGCGTTGCCGCGCCTCCATGCGGTGGCGAAACCCGTTCTTTCGCCGCGCCAGCGCCGCGAGCGCATGGCGCGCCGCGCACTTGCCGCGCGCGGGCTGGTGGAAGCGGTCAACTGGTCCTTCATCTCCGAAGCGGAAGCGAGCCTCTTCGGCGGCGGCAATGCGGCGCCGGGCCTCAAGCTCGCAAACCCGATCTCCGCCGAGATGAGTCATATGCGGCCAAGCCTGCTTGCGGGTCTCATTGCAGCGGCAGGACGCAACATGGCGCGGGGCCATGCCGATATCGCGATGTTCGAGGTGGGCCAGCAGTTCGAGAATGACGAGCCTTCGGGGCAGGTACTTGCCGCGACAGGCCTTCGCCGCGGCACGGCGCGCCCGCAAGGCGCCGGGCGCCACTGGCAGGGCAAGGCCGGTGCCGTCGAGGCGATGGATGCGAAGGAAGATGCGGTGGCGCTGCTCTCCGCGCTTGGCGCACCGGTCGCGAGCTTCCAGATCGCGGCGGACGCGCCTTCCTGGTATCACCCGGGACGCTCCGGTGTTTTCCGCCTCGGCCCGAAAAACGTCATCGGCTATTTCGGTGAGCTTCATCCGCGCGTGCTGGACGAGATGGATGTTGCCGGGCCTGTGGTCGCCTTCGAGATCTTTCCCGATGCGATCCCCGAACCGAAGCGCAAACCGACGCGCGCGAAGCCGCCGCTCGATATGTCCGACCTGCAACCGCTTCGCCGCGACTTCGCTTTCGTCGTCGCGGAAAGCGTGACCGCGGATCAGGCGATCCGGGCCGCGCGCGGCGCAGACAAGAAGCTGATCGCGGATGTGTCGCTCTTCGATGTCTTCGAGGGCGGGTCGCTTGGTGAAGGGCAGAAGTCTCTCGCCATAGAAGTGACGCTGCAGCCCGTCGAGAAGACGCTGACCGATGAGGAGATCGAGGCGGTGTCGAAACGGATCGTTGCGGCGGTAGAGAAGGCGACAGGCGGTACGCTGAGAGGCTAAACTGTCCGCTCTTCGCTCGGGGAGGGGTGAATGGCTTTCGAGAGCTACAGCATCTCGCGAATGGACCGCGTAGGCCGCTCCATTGTGCTGACGGGCCGCAGCATCGGGCCGGAGGGTGGAAGCGAGATCGTCATGCTCGCCTCGCTCGGCCGGCCCGGAAGTGATTTCGATGAAGTGGCGGCGTCGCTCGCCGATGCGGGCTATCGCGTGACGCTGCCGGAGCCGCGTGGCATCGGCGGCAGCGACGGTCCGATGGAAGGACTGACTCTGCATGATCTGGCAGAAGACGTCGCCGCCGTGATCGACAGCAAGACGAAAGCGCCGGTGACGCTGCTTGGCCACGCCTTCGGCAACCGCCTTGCGCGGACCACCGCTGCGGATCGCCCGGAACTCGTCTCCCGGGTGATCCTGCTTGCCTGTGGCGGTCTCATCGAAATTCCGGAAAAGGCGCGACAAGCGCTCATCGGTTGCTTCGATGAAAGTCTCTCGCCTGAAGAGCACATCGAATGCGTTCGCTACGGCTTCTTCGCAAAGGGCAACAACCCGGACGTCTGGCGTGGTGGCTGGGACAGACAGGTCATGCTGATGCAGTCCTCCGCCGTGCGCACAACGCCGGTGGAAGACTGGTGGGAAGCAGGCGGCCAGCCGATCCTCGTCGTGCAGGCGCTGGAAGATGCGATCGCGCTGCCGGCGAACGCGCATGACCTGAAGAAGCGGCTCGGTGACCGCGCGACGCTGATCGAATTGCCGAATGCTGGTCACGCCATGTTGCCGGAGCAGCCGGAACGGATCGTTTCGGCGATCCGGAGCTATATCGAGGATGCGGAGAAGTGAGATGGAACTGAAAACGATCCGCTACGAACTCGTTGATGGCATCGCAATGGTGACGCTTTCACGCCCGAAGCGCCGCAACGCCTGGACCGGCCGTATGCACACCGAATACCGTTGGGTGCTTTCGGAGGCGGACAGGGATTCCGCCGTCCGCGTCATCGTCGTGACAGGCGACCCGGAGGGAAAGGCCTTTTGCGCCGGCGCCGACATGGCGGCCCTCGAAGGTCATTCGGAAAAGGGCCGCTACGACAGCGGCACCACGGAGGACATCGCCAAGCCAGGCTACGGCGTCATGGCAGAATTCGACGCGACATTTGCCTATCATTTCGGGCTGACGAAGCCCGTCATCGCAGCCATCAACGGCGCGGCGGCGGGCGTCGGTCTCGTGCTCGCGGCCTATGCCGATCTGCGCTTCTGCGTGCCCGGCGCGAAATTCACCGCCGCCCATGGTCGCTTCAACTTCCCGGCCGAGTTCGGCCTGTCCTGGGTGCTGCCCCGGATCGTGGGGCTGACCCACGCAAACGATATCCTGCTGTCGAGCCGCGTCTTCACCTCGGAAGAGGCGATGGAGATGGGGTTCCTGAACAAGCTGCTGCCGGAAGCGGAACTCATGCCGCATGTCATGGGCTATGCGAGGAAGATGGCGGAGGGCGTCTCACCGGGTTCGCTCCGCGAGACGAAACGGCAGGTTTACACGGACCTCCACAGGGACGCCGCTGGCGCTGTCGTGGCCGCGGAGCGCCTGCTCGAGGAAATGATCAAGCACCCTGACTACAAGGAAGGGGTCAAGGCCTGGATGGAGAAGCGCCGGGCTGACTGGCAGGGCTGAGAGGCAGAAAAGGCCGCAATTGGCTTGCGACCCGGCCAGTGCTATATGGGCCCGTCCGCGAACCAGTAGGCCCCATGACCGACCTCTCCCATATCCGCAATTTCTCGATCATCGCCCATATCGACCACGGCAAGTCGACCCTTGCCGACCGGCTGATTCAGCTTTGCGGCGGTCTGACCGTGCGCGAGATGAAGGAGCAGGTGCTCGATTCGATGGATATCGAGCGCGAGCGCGGCATCACCATCAAGGCGCAGACGGTCCGTCTCGAATACAAGGCGAATAATGGCGAGACCTATGAGCTGAACCTCATCGACACGCCCGGCCATGTGGACTTCGCCTATGAGGTGAACCGCTCGCTCGCAGCCTGCGAGGGTTCGCTCCTCGTCGTCGATGCGAGCCAGGGTGTCGAGGCGCAGACGCTGGCGAACGTCTATCACGCGCTTGACGTGAATCACGAAATCATACCCGTCCTGAACAAGATCGACCTGCCAGCCGCGGACCCGCAGCGCACGCGCGAGCAGATCGAGGATGTGATCGGTCTCGACGCGTCGGACGCGGTGGAGATTTCCGCGAAGAGCGGCATCGGCATTCCTGACGTGCTGGAAGCAATCGTGAACCGCTTGCCCGCGCCCAAGGGCGACCAGGCGGCTCCGTTGAAGGCGATGCTGGTCGACAGCTGGTACGACGCCTATCTCGGTGTCGTCGTGCTGGTCCGCATCATCGACGGCGAACTCAAGAAGGGCCAGCGCGTCAAGATGATGAAGACGGGCGGCACCTACACGATCGACCAGGTCGGCATCTTCAAGCCGAAGAAGGAAGCGGTCGCGAGCCTCACGCCCGGCGAGATCGGCTATTTCACGGCGTCGATCAAGGAAGTTGCCGATACGCGCGTCGGCGACACGGTGACGGAAGAAAAGCGCCCGACGGCCGCAGCGCTGCCCGGCTTCCAGCCTGCGCAACCCGTCGTCTTCTGCGGTCTCTTTCCTGTGGACGCCGCCGAGTTCGAGGATCTGCGCGATGCGATGGGCCGCCTGCGCCTCAACGATGCGAGCTTCGAATACGAGATGGAAACCTCGGCCGCGCTCGGCTTCGGTTTCCGGTGCGGCTTTCTGGGCCTGCTTCATCTCGAGATCGTGCGCGAGCGTCTCGAGCGCGAGTTCGACATCGATCTGATCACGACGGCGCCGTCCGTTATCTACCAGCTTCACATGATCGATGGCTCGATCGTCGAGATGCACAATCCCGCCGACATGCCGGACCTCACGCGCATCGACCACATCGAGGAACCTTGGATCAAGGCGACGATTCTGGTGCCCGATGAATATCTGGGTGCGGTGCTGAAGCTCTGCGAGGATCGCCGCGGCCACCAGGTGGATCTCACCTATGCGGGTTCGCGCGCCATGCTCGTCTATCGCCTGCCGCTGAACGAAGTGGTGCTCGATTTCTACGACCGGCTGAAGTCCGTTAGCCGCGGCTATGCGAGCTTCGACTACCAGATCGAGGGTTATCAGGAAGACGACCTCGTCAAGATGTCGATCCTGGTCAACGAGGAGCCTGTGGATGCGCTCGCGACCATCGTCCACCGCTCACGGGCCGAACAGCGCGGCCGCATGATGTGCGAAAAGCTGAAGGAACTGATCCCCAAGCATCTCTTCAAGATTCCGATCCAGGCGGCGATCGGTGGCCGCGTCATCGCGCGAGAGACGATCTCGGCCATGCGCAAGGACGTCACGGCGAAGTGCTATGGCGGCGACATTACCCGCAAGCGCAAGCTTCTGGAGAAGCAGAAGGAAGGCAAGAAGAAGATGCGGCAGTTCGGCCGCGTCGAGATTCCGCAGGACGCCTTCATCTCCGCGCTGAAGATGGATGCGAACTGAGGCGTTCGCTGCTCAATCCAAAAACGAAAAAGGCCGTCCTTTGGGGACGGCCTTTTGCATGAATTGCCGGTAGCTCAGTCGGCGCGGCGGAGCAGGGCGATGAGGCCCGCAAGCACGATACCGATAATGCCGAGAACGCCCCAAGCGGGGAACGACATGACCTCGCCGATCGGGCCCTTGAGGCCTTCCGGAGCGCCGGAGTCGGTCCAGGAAACGAAAGCGTCCCGGCTTCCCTCATGCACCAACGCCCAGAATTCGCTGAACGACCGCATGGTGACTTCGCCGGCTTCCAGCGAAAGCAACGCATCCGAACCCAGCGCCATCAGGGCAGCGATAATGAAAAGAAGTCCTAGCAGCCTGAAAACGACCATGACACGAGCCCCCCAGCCCTACGCAGTGATTATAGAAACAATGTTCCGAACGGTATCCGGATCGAGTGTGCCAAACAAGCACACTTCTGCGAAGAAGTTTGGCAGATCAAGGAGCTAAACCCCGTGATCCCGGTTGATTCAGGTCTTTTGTCGCGTATAGTGCCGCCGCTATCGCCCGCCGCGTCGGGCGACCCGGAGGGGTGGCCGAGTGGCTGAAGGCGCACGCTTGGAAAGCGTGTATACGGGAAACCGTATCGAGGGTTCGAATCCCTCTCCCTCCGCCAACCGGATTTCTTATCCGAATCAATCAGTTAGATGTCCATGCGGATCGCCGCCGGCGCCGGATTCGCGTAATCCCTGAGGGTTTCGGCCATCGGCGCCGTTCCTCCGCCGCCGAAAATTGCCGTTACGGGAAATATCCTGAGGCAGAATTGCTACAGGGGTCCGCGAAACATGGTTAATGCGGATCCTGAAGGTCTGGGGATTGTCCGATGAATCAGTTTGTGCGTGTGACCGAGACTGCGCGGCGCGGTTTCAGATAGGCCACTTCCTCGAAGTCGATCGAGTCCGTGATCGTTTCGCTGACTGGCGAGCTGTAGGCATAGGTCACTTCGACGAAGATCACACTCGTGCCCGCGCTGGTGAGGCCGGTGGGCAGCGTGACGTTCGAGTTGACCGTGCGCGGCGTGATGTTGTGGCCGTCGCTCCACGCAACCTTGTTCACGCCGCCGGAATTGGCGACCACGCTCGTGACACGGATTGTGAGCGGCGTCGTGCTGAGAGGGTAGAGAAGGGCGGAGCTTGCGGCGAAGACGTCGGCCATGTCGGCGTTGTTCACCGACGCGGCCTGCGCCACGAGATCGGCGGCTGTATAGGCAACGGCGCTGACGCGCCGTCCCGCCGTCAGCATCTGCGTGGCTTCGAACGCGCCAAAATAGAATACGAGCATCAGCGGGAAGATCAGCGCGAATTCCACCGCCGCCAGGCCGCCCGCATTGCGAAGGAAGCGGCTGAGCCTGCACGTTCCGCAGCGGGGTTTCGTTTGCTTGTTCGTTCTTCCCATCGTGCCCATCTTCCTTCTCCGTCAGCTTGCCGGCAGGAAGCTGCCAAAGGGTTCGTTACGGAATGCGGCGCTGGCGGCAACAAGATGTCCGCCCCCTTCGAGGTTCGAAAGTCCGACGAAGGAGGGGCTTATGATGCCCCAGGAGTAGTAGACGCGAACAAGAACGATGTCGCCGGCGCTGCCGGGCTGAAACACGGTGGTTTCGATGACATTGCCGTCTCCGTCGACAAGCGGGGGCGGGGTCGCGCTGCCGAAACTGCTGAACTTGCGGACGTCGACATAGACTTCGCCCGAACAATCGCTGACCAGAGCAAGCCGGTCGCAGACATAGCTCTTGAACTGGGCTTCGGTCATGCCGCCGCTCTGGACCTGGCCGGTCCGGATAAGGCGCCCGGCATCGGCGACGACGCTATCGAGGTTGGCGTTGCTGAAATAGATGACAGAGGTTTCGATGAGCGCGAACAGGAGCGCAAAGAAGGGCAGCGCGAGCAGGCCGAATTCGATTGCCGTTGCGCCACTTTGCGAGCGGCGAAAACCGCGCAATGTCCGGCGTTCTCTTACTCTCGACTCACCCATGTGCTGTCCTCGCGCCCGCAAGGTTTTCGCGGCGGTCTCTCTAGATAGCGCTCCGGCGGTTACCAAAAGGTAAGTACCTCCAATTTTCCGTGTGCCGTTCACATCTTCTTAACGGCGCGGAACCTACAACGGCTGGGTGCGCAATCCCGTCTCCTGCCGCAATCCTTGTGGCCGTGGAGACCGACGAGGTGGGTTCCGGCTTATGTGGCGCTTCAAGGATTTGTTCCGCCGTTTTCTAGGCGATCAGCGCGGCAACTTCGCAATCATGTTTGCCCTCGCCTCGATCCCGATCATCGTGGCAGCCGGCGCCGCCGTCGATATATCACGCGCCTATGTGGTCGAGACGCGGCTGAAGGCGGCGCTCGACGCAGCTGCCCTCGCGGTTGGCGGTACAACCGGCCAGACCAATGCGCAGCTTCAGGTCATTGCGCAGAATTATTTCAACGCGAATTATCCGGCCGAGAAGATGGGCGTTCCCGGGACGGTCAGCGTGACGCAGAACGGGAACGTCGTTTCCCTCACCGTTGCGGCAGATCTGCCGACTACCCTCATGGGAATTGCCGGCATCGATACGATGGATATTGTTGCGAGTTCCGAAGTCACGCGCATGGGCAAGAAGCTCGAAGTGGCGCTGGTGCTGGATAACACTGGCTCCATGGGAAGCGGTGGCCGCATGACGGTGCTTAAGGCGGCCGCGAAGGACCTCATCGATACGGTGTCTACGGCCGCGTTGACGCCGGGCGACGTCAAGGTGTCGATCGTGCCGTTCAATGTCGACGTCAAGGTCGGCACGTCTTACGAGAGCGCCGACTGGATCAAGTGGAGTGAGTTCGTCCCCTCTGGCGGCGGTGGCGGTGGCCACAACGGGCCCGGAAACAGCAACAACTGCCACATCATTCTGATCATCCTCGGTCTGTGTACCCCAGGCGGTGGCTCCGGTTCGCATGCCGGCTGGAACGGCTGCATCATGGATCGGGATCAGGACTACGACGCGATGAACACTCTGCCGCCTGCGACCAGCGGTGGCAGCGATGCGACGCGCTATCCGGCGCACGAGAACACGAATTACAACAACGACTGCGACATGCAGACGATCATGCCGTTGTCCTATAACTGGTCTGCGCTCAAGACGCATATCGACAACATGGTGCCCGCCGGTCACACGAACACGACGATCGGTCTTGCCTGGGGTTGGAACATGCTGACGCCCGGTGCGCCGCTTTCGACCGCCGCTTCTCCATCCAGCAATCTCGACAAGGTAATCGTATTTCTCACTGACGGGGACAATACGCGGAGCCGTTGGGGTAGTTCCCAGTCGACGATGGATGCGCGAACAAGCCTGGTCTGCGCCAATATCAAAGCGGCGGGTGTTCTCGTATATTCGGTTCGCGTGATCGACGGGAACGCAACGCTCATCCGCAACTGCGCGACGCAGACGAGCATGTACTACAGTGTCAGCTCGGCCAGTGATCTTACCTCGGTTTTCGCCTCGATCGCGCAATCCTTGTCGAATCTTCGCATCAGTCAGTAGTGTGCAGGTGCCTCTGCAAGAAGAACACTACGAAAAAAGGCCGCCCGAAGGCGGCCTTTTTCTTGTTACAGGAGCGATCGCGCCGGTTTACTCGACGCCTTCTGAAGAAGCTGCGCCGCCGGAGTTCGCAGCAGCTCCAACACCGGCTGCTCCAGCAGTCTGCTGCATGATCGCATTGTAGGATTCGGGGTTGTCGCCGATTGCCGGAACGCGCTCGCAGCGCGGCGTACAATTGTAGGAAAGCTGTCCCGTGCCGCGCGTCAATGTCACCGCGGACGCACTCTGTGCGACGACGCTGACGTCCAGATCCATGATTGCCTTGCCTTCACTGTCCAGCGCGATGAAGTTGGTCGTGCCGTAGCTCCGCCCGACGACGTAAAGGAGCTTCGAGCCCTCTACGGTCACGTCGGCGATCGTCGGATTTCCCACAATGATCGTCGCGGCAGGCTTGGCCAGATGAAGCGCCCTGGTTTCGTTCATCGCGACCTTGAAGTCCGCAGCCTGCGCGGCGCCGGCGAGCAATGCGGCGCAACCCGCCCCCACTACCGCGGCGAAGACGCGACGGGAGGAAATCTGCCTTGTGCGATGTGTGCGCATGTCCGAGCCACTTTCGTCTGTCTCGGCGCTGGCGAGGCGCCGGTTGCGGATTGCGCCCATGGGGCGCCTTTGGTCCGACACTACCGCTCAAGAAGTAAAGGATATGTTGACCGTACTTGCTTCTCCCGCTTGTGGGCTTTAACGGGTGATTAAAGCAGGGCGTTTAACGTCTTTCCGACGGTTCAGGGAGACATGAATGGCGCATGGTGCGGGAAGCGGCCGAAACGCCACGGCTGGTGGTCATGCGCGAACGCTCGCCGGTATCGGCATTCTGGCCGGGCTGCCGCAGCGCGAACTGTCCTTGCTCGCCGTCGAATGTATCTGGCGAGCTGTAGTGCCCAACGAAATTCTGCTGAACCTGATGCACGGAGACACGCTGGACGGTGTGACCTTTGTCGTGAGTGGCGGAGTGCGACTTGCGCGGAGCGTCGGCAATGGCGGGCGGGTCGTCTATACGGATGTGAATGCTGGTGGCCAATTTGGCGAGATGAGCACCTTCGGCGTCGCCGAAACAGATTTGACAGTTGTGGCCAGGGAGGAGGGGCTCGTCGCGAGCCTTTCCGAAGCGCGCTTTCTGGATCTGCTGTCGCGCGAGGAATCCGTCTCCCGCTCTCTTTTGTGCCAATACGCCCGGCTGCTTAGGGACAGGGAGGTCTCCGGTTTGCGGGAAAGTGCACCTGCGATCGAAGGGACCGGAGCGCAGCGTGTCTACGGGGAACTCTTGGCGCTGGCCGAACCTCACAAGAGTGATGATGGGCGGGAAGGTCTCCGTATCGCAAGGCTGCCTCGCCATCGCGAACTCGCGGCACGTGTCGACACAACGGAAGAGGTCGTCGCCCGCGCCATTGCGGATCTCGTCCGCGAGGGCATTGCCGTTCGCGATTATCCCGGCCTGATCGTCGGAGATCGCACCGCGCTGCTCTCCTTGTGTGAGTCCTCCTGAAGAATTCTGTTTCGAGACAGCGTCACCAACGGTATTCGCGAGTAGAGAGCCCGTTCGCCCGGTCGCGGGTGGGCGCTTCTCCGGTAGACCAGAAGACCATTTAACCAAAAATTAACGCTACTCTGACCGTGATGACGCGTAGAGAGAACCTGATAAACCAATACTATATTTGATATTCCATTCATGAACAGTATTCGACGAATCAATACAGGTTTTACGCTCAAAAAATGCGTACAGTGTGAGTGAAATTGATAGTAATCGTTAGCGATTGGGTAAGGGTGGTCCGCTAGGCTTGTCTCCAGTCCGAAAGGGCGCCCTGCGGCTTCATGGGCACGTATGGGTTGGTGCTGTCGACAGTCAATTGCTCAAGGAGGCTTATCATGAGCCAGTTTCTCAAGTCGTTTGCGAAGAATGAATCCGGCGCGACCGCCATCGAATACGGCCTGATCGCCGCGGGCATCTCGGTCGTGATCATCACGGCCGTTGGCCTCATCGGTGGCCGCGTCCAGGCGACCTTCGAAGGTATCGCCACGTCGCTCGGTGCCGAAGTCGGCTAAGGCCGCAAAGCATCGCAGTATGCAGGGGCTCGCGCTCCGGATGCTGATCAAGAAAAAGCCGTCAATGCTCAGTGGGCATTGGCGGCTCTTTTGTTTGGGCAGCTCCCGAACAAATCCTAGGCAAGCCGGGCCAACGCCGATCGATTTGCGGTTCCAGCCGAAAACGGGCGTTTCGGTTCATTTTGAGCCTCCATTTACCTCAAATTTACGGTCCGACGCCCACTATCCCCTTGTGCGGGAAGGCATGGTGCCCTTTCGCGCCGGGCGATTGCGCCCACGAGGAAACGGGCGTCTTCCGTGATGAACATGCTTCTCCTCGCTGTCTTTCCCCTCGCCATGATCTTCGGCGCGGTGTGGGACTTGGCGACGATGACCATCCCGAACGTGCTGACCGTCGCGCTTGCCGCGATGTTCTTCGTGCTTGTGCCGTTCGCCGGTCTCGGATGGGAAGCAGTTGCACTTCATGCTGGTGCCGGTTTGCTCATGCTTATCGTGGGCATGGCGCTTTTCGGTTTCGGCTGGATCGGTGGCGGCGATGCGAAGTTTGTCGCGGCAATCGCGCTCTGGCTCGGCTGGTCCGACCTGCCTGCCTATCTGATCGTCGCCTCCGTTCTTGGCGGTGCGCTGACGTTGCTGCTGCTCTGGTTTCGCACCCTGCCGCTTCCGCTCTTCATGCTGAAGCGCGAATGGATCGCCCGTCTTCACGAAAGAAGGGGTGGCATTCCCTATGGAGTCGCACTCGGCGCCGCGGGGCTTTTCATGTTCCAGCACAGCGTCTGGTTCGAGGCTGCGGCGCAAGCCGCATGAAGACAAATCGCGGCCGGGCGTGGAGCCCGGATCGCGCAACGAAAGGATCGGGTAAGTGAACGCCGCACGCATAGGAGTTCTGGTTCTGGCGATCATCGCCGCGGGCCTCGCGGCGTTTCTCGCGCGCGGGCTCGTTTCTGCCGGCAAGGAAGAAGCCGTGGCCGAGAAGGTCGTCGAGGAGCCGACGACCGAAGTCCTCGTCGCGGTCAGCAACCTGCAGCTTGGCCAGCGGCTCACCTCTGGCGATCTGCGCTGGCAACGCTGGCCTGAGGCCTCAATGAACGCGGCCTACATTACCCGCGCGGCAAAGCCGACCGCGATCGAGGAATATACCGACAGTGTTGCGCGCATGTCTGTGCTGAGCGGTGAACCGGTGACCGCCGAGAAACTCGTCAACCTGTCGAACGCCGGCTTCATGTCGGCCTTGATCGAGCCCGGCATGCGCGCCATCGCGGTCGAGATTACGCCGCAAACGAGCGCCGGCGGATTCATTCTCCCCAACGACCGCGTTGATATCGTGGACGTGAACAAGGGGCAGACCGTTCTCCGCAATGTTCGCGTACTGGCGATCGATCAGCGCTTCAACGAAGAGGGCGATCAGGTTGCGGTCGGCCGAACCGCAACGCTTGAACTGACACCCGCCCAGGTAGAACTCATATCCGTCGCCGAGACGGAAAGCCGTCTCGCCCTGTCCCTGCGCAGCATGGGTGAGCAGGATCTGGCGGGAACGGAACTGGACACTCCCGATCGCAATGGCGGGTCGGTTGTGAAGATCGTGCGTTACGGCGTCGCACAATCCGTGCGTGTGAAGTAGGCGATGGGGTTGGGCATGAACGCTATGTGGAACAAGCTGAAATCCGGCATCGCTCACGCGGCGCCCCGTTTCACACAAAATGCAGCTGCGATCTTCTGCGCCGCGGCGCTGGCGCTGACCCCGGTCGAAGTGGCAGTGGCGGGCGATGCGCGTCTCGTCAAGATCGATCAGGGCGGCGTTGGTCAGTCTTCGCGCAGCATCGTACTCGGCCTCAACAAGGCTGCGATCGTCGAGCTACCGGTGGCGGCGCGCGACGTTCTGGTCTCGAACCCGGAGATCGTCGACGCGGTCGTGCGTACAAACCGTCGGACCTATCTCATCGGGCTTGCGGTTGGACAGACCAATGCCTTCTTCTTCAACGAAAGCGGACAACAGATCCTCAATCTCGAAATCCGGGTCGCACGGGATCTGACGGGACTGCGGGATTCTCTCCGCCAGTATTTCCCCGACGCCCGCATCGACGTCGAGGCGATCAACGAGCATGTGGTTCTGTCGGGCATGGTCGCGAGCGCGACACAGGCCAGCAAGGCTCAGGACCTCGCCGCTCGCTATATTGGCGTCGACAAGGAGAACGTCCTCAACATGCTCGGCATCGAGGGCAAGGAACAGGTCATGCTGAAGGTGACCGTTGCCGAAATGCAGCGCAATGTCATCAAGCAGCTTGGCGTGAACCTTTCCAGCGCCGCTGATTTTGGTGAGTTCGCGCTTCGGCTCGCCACGAGCAATCCATTCAGTGTGCAGGGAAACGCGCTCGGCGGTCTCACCACCGCTCCGGTAACCGGCGTAGGCGCAGGTCAGACTGGTTATGCTGGTAACGACGTTTCGATCGACAGCACGATCCGCGCGCTTGAGCGCGACGGCATCCTGCGGACTCTTGCAGAGCCGAACCTGACCGCGATCTCCGGCGAATCGGCGAAGTTCCTGGCCGGCGGCGAATTTCCCGTGCCGACCTCGCGCGATCGCGACGGCAACGTTCAGCTTGAATTCAAGCCCTTCGGTGTGGGTCTCAACTTCACGCCGGTGGTGCTGAGCGAAGGTCGCATCAGCCTCAAGATCTCGACCGAAGTCAGCGAGCTCTCCTCTGACGGCGCTTTCGTGCTTCAGGGTGTGGGCGGGGACGGTGTGACAGTTCCCGGCCTCAAGGTACGGCGCGCTGAAACGACACTCGAATTGCCGAGCGGCGGATCACTGGTCATGGCGGGCCTCCTCTCGGACACCATGCGCCAGAACATCGACGGTGTCCCCGGTGTGAAGGATGTGCCCGTCCTCGGTCAGCTCTTTCGCAGCCGCGATTATCAGAAGAACGAAACCGAACTCGTCGTGATCGTGACGCCCTACCTTGTCGATCCGACGTCGCGAAAGAACCTTGCTCTGCCGACCGACGGGTTTGCGCCGGCAAGCGACATGGACACGATTCTCATGGGCCGTTTGAACGCTACATACGGTGCGCGCGGCGCAGAGCCCGGTGACAAGTCTCTTCAGGGCCCCGTTGGCTTCGTCGTGGATTGAGAGTGCGAAGGATGAATGAGATGGCAAAGCTGATTGGGTTGAACGCGGTTCGGGCCGTTGCTCTCGGGGCAGCTGTTGGCCTTGCGGGTTGCAGCGGGTTCAACGGCGTCGAGGAAGCGCAGTATGGCGTGACGTACTCGCACCCGATCTCGGTGGAGACGGATGTCGCGACGCTCAATGTCGGTGTGGTGGCGGGTCAGCCCGGTGTTGCACCCTCCGACCGCGCGGCCATCGAAGGCTTTGCTGCGGCCTACCGCCAGCGGGGCCACGGGCCGCTCACCATCTCGACGCCCTCAGGTTCGCCGAACGCAGGCGCGGCGACCGTCGCGCTCAGCGATGTCCGCGACATCCTCTCCGAGAACGGCATCGGGACCGGTAGTCTTGCCTACACGCCTTATCGCGCCTCCGGCGCCGATGCGAACGCTCCGGTTATCCTGTCCTTCAAGCGCTATGTGGCCAAGGCGACGGCGTGCGGAGACTGGTCGCAGGACTACGCACTCGATCCCGCAAACGGCCTGATGCCCAATCACGGCTGTGCGACACAGAACAATCTGGCAGCGATGGTCGCAGATCCGGCGGATCTCATTGGCCCCCGTGACATGACGCCGGCAGATGCCGACCGCAGGAACACAGTGCTCGAGAAATACCGCGAGGGTGAGGCGACGGCGACGGTCCGTAGCGATCAGGACTCCGGCGCCGTGAGTGAGGTGGAATAATGAGCAACCTGGCACACAAGGAACCCCCTGTGGAGGAACCCCTCGTTGAGGCACCGCCGATGCCGGGCGCCGCTGCCGCGCAGGAACCCGTCGTGGATAGTGAAACACTCGCCGTCATGAAGCCGGTGCCGCGGATCACGATCCACGCTTTCTGTGAGCAGCCGGGAACCGGCAGCGCGATACAGCGCGCGGGCGAAGACCGCCGCCTGGCGAAGGCCCATCTGACGGTACACATGGGTGGCATCCCGTCCGCAATCGAACAGTACCAGCAGGCCGCGACCCCCAATCTCATCATGGTCGAAACGCGTACTACCGGCCAGGAACTCTTTTCGCAGCTTGGCGCTCTCGCTGAGGTGTGCGATGCCGGCACCAAGGTTGTCGTCATAGGCCAGATGAACGACGTTTCGCTCTACCGCGAGATGATCCGGCAGGGTGTCAACGAGTACCTGGTCGCACCACTTCATCCGATGGGCGTCATCGAGGCGATCTCGCGTCTATATGTCGATCCAGATGCGCCACCGATCGGCCGAACGATTGCATTTATCGGCGCCAAGGGCGGTACGGGATCGAGCACCATCGCTCACAATATCGGGTGGTGCATCTCGACCGGTATGGACGAGGACGTCATCATTACGGACCTCGATCTGCCATTCGGAACGGCCGGGCTCGACTTCAATCAGGACCCTGCACAGGGTATCGCCGACGCGCTCACTGCGCCGGAACGCCTCGACGACGTGCTCCTCGACCGCTTGCTTGTGAAGTGCACCGACCGTCTCAGCCTCTTTGCTGCGCCTGCCGTTCTCGATCGCGACTTCGAGATGGATGGAGATAGTTGCGAGAGCGTTCTGGATATCGTCCGCGAGGGTGTTCCCTGCGTGGTCGTCGACCTGCCGCATGTCTGGGCGCCCTGGACAAAGAAGGTTCTCCTGTCTGCGGATGAGATTGTTATCACCGCAACGCCGGATCTTGCGAGCCTTCGCAATGCCAAGAATATTCTCGACATGACACGCCAGGCGCGGCCGAACGATAACTCCGCACATATCGTCATCAATCAGGTCGGCATGCCGAAACGCCCTGAAATCCCGGTGAAAGATTTTGCCGAAGCTGTTGGTGCCGAGGCAACGCTCGTTCTGCCGTTCAATCCGGGCCTCTTCGGCACCGCAGCGAACAACGGCCAGATGATCGAAGAACTCGATCCCAAGGGCAAGACCACCGAGGGGCTTCGCTTCCTCGCTCGTCAACTTTGCGGCCGCGAGATGCGCGCGTCGAAGCCGGCGAAATCGTCGATGTTCAGCTTTCTGTCCCGCAAGGGATAATCGGAGGTAGTCGTGTTTGGAAGGCGGACCGAAGGCCAGCCAGTCCCGCGCAAGCCCGCAGCGGCGCCAGCGCCTGCCGACTCGCGCGCCAAGGCGCCGCCGGCCCCGGCAGATCCCGCCGCGGCGGCAAAGAGCCCGCAGGTCAAGCCGGTGGCAGCGCCAAAACCTGCCGCCGCGGCACGTACGGGCGATCACCGATCTGAAAACTACTACCAGATCAAAACGACGATCTTCAATGCACTGATCGACACGATCGACCTGACCCAGTTGGCTCAGCTGGACGCGGAGAGCGCGCGCGAAGAAATTCGCGACATCGTCAATGAAATTCTGTCGATCAAGAATGTCGTTATGTCGATCTCCGAGCAGGAAGCTCTCCTGCAGGACATCTGCAACGACGTCCTTGGATATGGTCCGCTGGAGCCACTCCTCGCTCGGGACGATATCGCCGACATCATGGTGAATGGCTGCGAACGCACCTTCATCGAAGTGAACGGCAAGGTCGAACTCACAGGCATCCGTTTCCGTGACAACAGTCAGCTGATGAACATCTGTCAGCGGATCGTGAGCCAGGTCGGCCGTCGCGTCGATGAGTCGAGCCCGATCTGCGACGCGCGCCTGCCCGACGGCAGCCGTGTAAACGTGATCGTGCCGCCGCTCTCGATCGATGGTCCTGCACTCACCATCCGTAAGTTCCGCCGCGACAAGCTGACGATGGCCGACCTCGTTCAGTACGCGTCGATCTCTCAGGAAGGCGCGGAGGTTCTCGGTATCATCGGCAAGGTGCGTTGCAACGTCCTGATCTCGGGCGGTACGGGCTCGGGCAAGACGACGCTCCTGAACTGTCTCACCGGCTTCATCGATGCGGACGAGCGCGTCATCACATGCGAAGACGCCGCCGAACTTCAGCTCCAGCAGCCCCATGTGGTCCGTCTTGAAACACGCCCGCCGAACCTCGAAGGGCAGGGTCAGGTAACGATGACCGAACTGGTGCGCAACTGTCTGCGTATGCGTCCCGAACGCATCATCGTCGGCGAAGTGCGTGGCCCGGAGGCCTTCGATCTCCTCCAGGCCATGAACACGGGTCACGACGGTTCGATGGGTACGCTCCACGCGAACAGCCCCCGCGAAGCACTTTCGCGTCTGGAAAGCATGATCACGATGGGAGGCTATCAGCTTCCGTCCAAGACGATCCGTGAAATGATCTGTGGATCCATTGACGTGGTGATTCAGGCCGCGCGTCTGCGCGATGGCTCTCGTCGCATCACCCACATCACCGAGGTTCTCGGCACGGAAGGTGATGTGATCATCACTCAGGACCTGTTCGTCTACGACATGGAAGGGGAAGACGAAGCAGGCAAGATCATCGGCAAGCACAAGTCAACCGGTATTGCGCGACCATCTTTCTGGGACCGCGCCCGTTACTACAACCAGCACCATGCCCTTGCGGCCGCTCTCGACCGCGCGCAGGGCTGAGGAAGCAGTCGAGTATGGACACGACAACGCTGATCATCTTCGGCATTGCTCTGCTTGCCGCCCTTTGCATCGGCGGGATTGGTCTTCTATTCGTCGGCGGAGAATCGAAGTCACAGAAACGCATGGCGCGCGTCGCGCGGGGCGGCGCGGCGCGACTGACACCTGTTGAGGGCGAGGTAGACAACAACGAGAAGAGGCGAAAGCAAGTTCAGGAGACGTTGCGCGATCTCGAAGAAAAGCAGAAAGAACAGAAGAAGAAAATTTCTCTCCGCACGAGAATCGAGCGGGCTGGAATCGAGATGGAACCTCGCACATTCTACATCGCGAGTGTCGTCGCGGGTCTTGTTGCTGCTCTTTTTCTGAAAGTCGCCGGCCTCTCCATGCTGGTCGCGGGACTTGGCGGTTTCGTGACGGCTTTCGGTCTTCCTCGCTGGGTTCTCTCCTATCTGGTGAAGCGGCGACAGAAGGCATTTGTCGAGGAGTTCGCAAATTCGATCGACGTCATCGTGCGTGGCGTCAAGTCGGGACTTCCCGTCAACGATTGCCTCAAGCTCATTGCCACGGAAGCACCGGAACCCGTTCGCACGGAGTTTCAGGGTATCGTGGAAGGACAACGCGTTGGTGTCACGCTCGAGCAGGGCCTTGCGAAGATCTACGAGCGAATGCCGTTGCCGGAAGTGAACTTCTTCCAGATCGTTCTCTCGATCCAGCAGAAGACGGGCGGTAATCTCTCGGAAGCGCTCAGCAATCTTTCCAGGGTTCTACGCGAACGCAAGAAGATGCGTGGCAAGATTCAGGCAATGTCCCAGGAAGCCAAGGCATCGGCAGGCATCATTGGTTCGTTGCCGCCTGCCGTCATGGCGATGATTTATTTTACCTCGCCTGACTACATGAATGTCCTCTTCACAACGACAGCCGGCAACATGATCATCGTCGGTGGTCTGATGTGGATGGGTATCGGCGTTCTCATCATGAAGAAGATGATCGACTTCAAATTCTAGGACCGGAAAATGGTAGCCGTCTTCGAACTTGCCGAGGGCATGTTCAATCTGGAGAACATCGTGATGCTGCTGACAGCAGTGGCAGCCTTCGCGACGATTCTCACTTTGACGGGACCTCTTTTGTCGACCGACAAGCTGTCCACCCGGATGAAATACGTTTCGACCGAGCGCGAAGCGATGCGCGCCCGCGCCCGCGAATCTCTGGCGCAGGAAAAGACACGCCTGCGTCATACGCCCAAAGGCTTCATGAAGGAAGTGGTCGAGAAGTTCACGAGCGGTCGCGCACTCGAGAATGCCGACGTACGGGACAAGCTCCGCCAGGCGGGTTTCCGCGGCCCTGGGCCGATGTACACATTTGTCTTCTTCCGCTTCGTGATGCCGCCAATCCTGTTTGTTCTGACGTTGCTTTACCTGGTTTTCCTCAATGATTTCGGCCTGCCTCCGATGGCGCGCTTCGCGGCCTCCTGCGCAGCCGCATTCGTTGGCTTCTACCTGCCGAATGTCTTCGTTCAGAACGTGATCGCCCGCCGTCAGGATTCGATCCGCAAGGCCTTCCCGGATGCGCTCGACCTCTTGCTGATCTGTGTCGAATCCGGCATGTCGATTGAGGCGGCCTTCCAGAAGGTTGCGACCGAGATCGGCACTCAATCCGTCGAACTCGCCGAGGAACTCGGGCTTACCACGGCCGAGCTCTCCTATCTTCAGGAGCGCCGTCAGGCTTATGAAAACCTCTCGAAGCGCACCGGGCTGCCGGGCGTCAAGGCGGTATCGACCAGTCTTATTCAGGCGGAACGCTACGGTACGCCGCTCGGTCAGGCCCTTCGTGTCATGGCGCAGGAAAATCGCGACATCCGCATGTCGGAAGCGGAAAAGAAGGCCGCCGGCCTGCCGCCGAAGCTCACCGTGCCGATGATCGTGTTCTTTCTGCCCGTTCTCTTCGGAGTCATTCTCGGCCCGGCCATCATCAAGGTGATGGCCGAGATCTGATACTCCGCGAAGCCGGACGGGAACAAGAAAAAGGCGCCTGCCGAAACAGCAGGCGCCTTTTCTGTCTGACGAAGGAGGGGGGCGATTACTGGATGGAAACCCGGGTCTCGGGTGGGAGCGACGACACGCGGTCCTCGTCCTGAGCCGCTTCGGTCTTGCTGACGGGTGCCGGAGAAACCGGTGCTTCCGCTTCCGGCTTGCGATCGAGTTCTTCCATCTGTTTCCAGAGGGCGGGCTGCGCCAGCATGGAACGGAGATAGTCCATGTTCTCGTCGGCGACGCTCTGCGGCAGGTCGGCGCGGGCAAGCCGTTCGGCTTCATCGAAATTGCCCTTCAGGCCTAGCACGATGGCGAGGTTCTGCCTCGCATAAGCGTCGGATTTGGCATTGGCGACAGCCATGCGCAGCGTGCGCTCCGCCATGTCGAGGTCGCCGGTCAGGGCATGGGAAAGGCCTAGATTGGTGAGGACCGAGGGGTTGTCCGGCGAAAGGGCGAGGGCCTCGTTGTAGTGCCGCTTGGCTTCGTCGTACCGGCCCATCTGGTCGAGAGCGACGCCGAGCGCCGACTGGATGGTCCAGTCGCGCGGAGACTTCTTGAGCGCCGTCGAGAGCATCGCCGCTGCCTGGTCGGGACGGCCGCTTGCCGTGAGCGCCTTGCCGTATTCGGCCATGATGGCAGCATCGTCCGGATGCTTGAGCTGGCTACGCTGCATGACGATGAGCGATTGTTCGAGCGAACCGATCTGGCGCAGTGCCTTGGAATAGCTGACCGCCACATCCGTCGCATCCGGGTTGCGTTCGTAGAGGGCGCCCCAATAGGCGGCTGCCGCGACATAATCCTGCGTTTTTGTGCTTTCGACAGCGGCTTTCCTGAGCGCCGGCTCGTCGATCTGGGCTTCTGCGGCCTCTTTCGGCGTCTGCTGTGCGGTCGTTTCGGCGCCGGTTGTCGCGCAGCCTGAAAGAGCGATCACGGAACACAGGGTTGCCGCAGCAAGCCAACGCCCGCGCCTCGTGCGAGGAACGGATTGCGGAGTCATTTCGGCAAATGAGGACATGAGATCGGTCCCGGTGCATAAAGCGGGGTGGGCCCGTGTGGTGCACGAGCCATATTCACTCCCGATCTTGGGACAGACCGGTCAAGAAAGGATTAATTATAAGGAAGCCGGAGATATGCGGATTTGAAGGCCGGCCAGTGATCAGCGGGCCGGCGATATTCTGGATGGATTATGGAACTAAAAAGGGTTGTCGAACGCGGGAAGCGCTGGGCGGAGATGGCAATGGCCGAGCTCTCGAGGCTGTCTGCGCGGACGATTCTCATCGCGCTTGGCGGGCTCTCCGTGGCCGTCTTCGCGCTTCTGATCTATCTGCGCCCTCCCGTGAGCCTCGAGGAACCGCCTGAGGCAGTGACCTTCTTTCAGATCGGCACGGGGAGCGCGGGCGATGAATATTTCGCGGTGGGCGAGCGCCTGGCCGCCGCGATCAGCCGCCCGCCCGGCACGCCACGCTGTGAAGGTGATCTTCCGTGCGGCGTTGCCGGTCTTCTGGCGGTGGCGAAGTCTTCGGCCGGACCGGTCGCCAATGTCCGCGCGGTGAGCGCGGGTCATTTCGATTCTGCCCTCGTCGCCGCTCCGATCCTCGATCTTGCCACGAGGGCGGAGGTTCCCTTCAAAGGCGAAAGGCCGATCCGCAATCTCCGCGCGATTGCCGGGGTCTATCGCGAGGCTCTCTATCTGGTTGCGAGCCGCAATGCCAACATCTCCATGCTTGCCGAACTCAAGGGCATGCGCGTCTCGGTGGGGCCGTCGGGGTCGGGTACGCGCGAGGCGGCGCTTCCCGTTCTCGCCGTTCATGGCTTCGGCCGCCGGACGGTGCAACTCTTCGAATACGACACGGAGACGGCGATTGAACTCATGCTGCGAGGCCAGCTCGATGCATTCTTTCTCGTCGATGCATTGCCGTCGTCCGAGATCGCAAGCCTGGCTGATCGCGGCTCGATCAATATCGTGCCGATCGACGATGAAGAGGTACAACAGCTGACCAGGCCCGGTGCCAATTTCCAATCGCTCGAAATACCGGGAGATCTCTATCGTTTCATTCCCGACACGCAGACGCTCGGAGTGTCGATGATCTGGATCGTCAACGAAAATGCCGACGCCGAAATCGTCTACAAGATCACGAAGGCTCTTTTTCTGCCCAGCAATCGCGTCCTGTTGTCCGGGCCGACATTACCGGGGCTTCTTCCGGGCGAACCTGGCGAAGCGGAACGGCTCGCTACCGCCTCGCTTCCCGTGCCGTTGCACGAAGGTGCCGCGCGCTACTATGGCGAACTCGGGCTCGTCGAACCCGAACCCTTGCCCCCCGGCCCCGCGCCTGAAAGACCTTAGCCGTCGGCTTTCGCCTTTTCCTCGGCTTTCGCGCCTGCGATCCAGTCCTGCATGGATGGCAGCGTGAACACGGCGTCCATATAGGCGCGCACGGTGCCGTCGTCGCCGAGAGAGGCGAGATCAACCCCATAGGTTTCGAAACGCGAGACCACTGGCGCGTACATGGCATCCGTGACGGAGAAACGGCCGAACAGGAACCCCTGGTCCTCTATCGCCTGCCGTCCGAAGCGGTGCCTGAGCCCGCGCCAGAGCGCTACGATGCGCCGCGCATTCGCGAGCGCCTCCTCGGTATGACCCACCCCCGGATGGCGTTCGAGCACGGCCATCGGCATGTCGCGGCGAAGGTCCCGGAAGCCCGAATGCATTTCGGCTGCCGCACTTCTGGCAAGAGCGCGCGGAATGCTGTCCGTCGGCCAGAGGTTCTTGGCCGGAAACAGATCGGCGATCGTCTCGCAGATCGCAAGGGAATCCCCGATCACGACGCCGCGCCATTTCAGGGCGGGTACGAAACCTGTCGGCGAGTGGGGAAGGATTTGCGCCTTGGTATCCTCCCGGCGCAACCGGATACGGGTCTCGGTGAAGGGAATGCCTGCTTGCCGCATCAGCAGCCATGGCCGCAGGCTCCAGCTCGACCAGTTCTTGTCGCCAATAACGAGTTCGAACTCCGGTACCGGCATGAATCCCCCTGATCGTCTCGCCGTTGCGGGCTTGAGGGCCTCTCTATAAGGTTTCGAGCCAGCGAAATCACCTGTTTCTTCGACGCGGACGGGACCTCACCTTGCTCGATATATTTATCACCCGGAAGGACGCGGCGGCGACGCCAGTCTGGCTTGTCCGCTCCGGCGAGACGGAGAACTGGTGCGAAACCCATGCTGGTCCCGGGGCCGCATGGGTTACCACCTCGGGTTTCAAGGGCGAGGCTGGCAAGGTGCTGCTGCTGCCGGATGGGTCTGGCGGCCTGGCGGGCGTTTTGCTCGGTGTTGGCGATGGAAGCGATCCCTTTGTAGCTGGCGCGCTGCCCACCGTGCTGCCGATGGGAGACTTCCGGCTCGCAGGCGAGAAACACGGCGATGTGGCGAAGGCCGCACTCGGCTACGCGCTGGGAACCTACCGTTTCACGCGCTATTCGGGCACGCCGCGGGAGTGGCCGCGGCTGGTCCTGCCGGAAAGCGTCGACGGCGAGGAAGTAAGCCGGCTTGCGCGTGCCGTCTTTCTGGCGCGCGACCTCATCAACACGCCCGCAGGCGACATGAGCCCGGCCGATCTCGCCGCAGCGGCCGAGAAGGTAGCGGCAGCGCATGAAGCAAGCTTCCGCGTTGTCGAAGGTGATGCGCTTCTTGCCGAAAACTATCCGATGATCCATGCCGTCGGCCGAGCGGCCGGCGTTGCGCCGCGCCTCATCGATATGCGCTGGGGCCGAGCGGACGCGCCGAAAGTGACGCTGGTCGGCAAGGGGGTCTGTTTCGATACCGGCGGGCTGGACCTGAAGCCGTCGAGCGCCATGCTGCTCATGAAGAAGGATATGGGCGGGGCCGCCTGCGTTCTCGCGCTGGCCCAGATGCTCATGGAAGCGAAGCTCGATATTCGTCTTCGGCTGCTGATTCCGGCGGTCGAGAACAGCGTCTCCGGAAACGCATTCCGGCCGGGGGACGTTCTGCCGAGCCGCAAGGGTATTACGGTCGAAATCGGCAACACCGACGCCGAAGGCCGGCTCGTCCTTGCCGACGCACTGGTGGAGGCCGACGAGGAGAAGCCGGACCTGATCATCGACATGGCGACGCTGACCGGAGCGGCGCGCACCGCGCTCGGCCCCGACCTTCCGCCCTTCTACACCGATGACGAGGAGCTGGCTTCGGAGATTGCCGTTTCTTCGGAAGCGATGTCCGATCCGCTTTGGCGCATGCCCCTCTGGAAGCCCTATGATGGCTGGCTTGAGAGCAAGATCGCGGATGTGAACCACATTTCGGACGGCCCGTTCGCGGGCTCGATTACGGCGGCACTTTTTCTGCGCCGTTTTGTCGAAAAGGCGCGGTCCCACGTGCATTTCGACATTTACGGCTGGGCGCCGAAGGCGAAGCCGGGCCGCCCGGTGGGCGGCGAGGCACAGGGCATTCGCGCTCTTTATCACCTTCTCCAGCGTCGATATGGTGCCTGACACTTGCTCGCAAGAATTCGGCCGCTAGACTGATACGGTCCCGGAACGGAGGTACCGGGCGGGGGATCATGGCAGCGTTGGGGGGACGTCATGCCGGAATTGTCTTTGTCTGATGCCGCCGAGTTGAAGCCGGTCCAGGCTTTGTCTCTTTGGCACGATGTTGTGCTCCAATCGGTCCGCCGTGACGGGCCGGATCTTTCGTCGAGGCAGCTCGCGATCATGTTCACCGTCTATCTCGATCCGCCGCCGCATACCGTTCGTGGCCTTGCCGCGACGCTCGGCGTATCGAAGCCGGCGATCACGCGCGCGCTCGACACGCTCGGAGGTCTCGACCTGCTGAAGCGGACGCGTGATGAGGCTGATCGGCGCAACGTGCTGGTGCAGCGAACCGTCAAGGGTGCGGCATTCATGCACGACTTCGCAGACATCATCGTCCGATCGTCGCGAGGCCTCGTGGCATGAGCCGCGAGCGCGGACCCGATCATCGTCTGAATGCCTATCGCGAAGATCTTGCGGCGGCTCATCTGCGCGGCGAGGTGCGCGCGGAGCGCTTCGCGGAAGGTGTGGACCGGCGTGTGGTTGCGCCTGTCCTGCCGCTGCTGCGGCGGCCCGAGAGCGGCGCACCGATGGATACGCAGCTGCTCTACGGCGAAACCTTTCGCGTCTACGAGGAAAAGAACGGATGGGCCTGGGGGCAGGCCGTTCTCGACGACTACGTCGGCTATGTCGAGGCGAAGGAACTTGTCTCGCGCCCGGCAAAGCCGACCCACATCGTGGCGGCGCTACGCACCTTCATTTATCCCAAACCCGATCTGAAGACGCGGCCCGCTGTTCCCCTGTCCATGAACGCCAAGCTGAAGGTTGTCGGCGCACGCGGCAATTTCAGCGAGATCGAAGGCGGCGGCTGGGTCTTCACCGCTCATCTGGCGTCGGTCGGGTCATATGTGCGGGACTTCGTCTCGGTCGCCGAGGAATTCGCGGGTGTGCCCTATCTGTGGGGCGGTCGCGACAGTCTGGGCCTCGACTGCTCGGGCCTTGTCCAGATGGCGCTGGAACGCGCCGGGATATCGTCGCTGCGCGACACCGATATGCAGGAAACGGCCCTGGGAGAACCGCTGCCGGAGCCGATCGACTTTACGTCTCTCCGGCGTGGCGATCTCGTCTTCTGGAAGGGGCATGTCGGTATCATGGTCGATGCCGAACGGATGATCCACGCAAACGGATTCCATATGTCTGTCGCCGTGGAACGGCTCGACATCGCCATGTCGCGCATCGCTCGTTCGGACGCCGGTCACGTCACCAGCATCAAGCGCCTGCCGCGCCGATGACCTATTCCGAGACGACGCCTTCGGGGGCCGCTTCGAGATCGAACGCCGCCGCCATCAACGCCTTCGTGTAATCCGTCCTCGGCCGGTCGAAGATTTCCTCGGCCGTTCCCGCTTCCACGACTTTTCCGTTTTTCATCACGATAATGTCGTCGGCGAGCGCCCTGACCACCTTCAGGTCATGGCTGATGAAGAGGTAGGCGAGAGAGTGCCGCCGCTGCAGATCGCGGAGCAGATCGACGATCTGAGCCTGCACGGACATGTCGAGCGCGCTTGTCGGCTCGTCCAGCATCACGAAGCGCGGTTTAAGGGCCATCGCACGCGCTATGGCGATGCGCTGGCGCTGGCCGCCGGAAAATTCGTGCGGATAGCGGTCCTGCATCTCGGGATCGAGCCCGACTTCCTTGAGCGCTTCTGAAACGCGCTGCCGCCGTTCCTCTGCGCTCATTTCCGGCTGCTGGATCTGCAGCCCTTCACCCACGATCTGCGAAACGGACATGCGGGGAGAAAGAGAGCCGAACGGATCCTGGAAGACAATCTGCATGTCGCGGCGAAGCGGACGCATTTCCTTCGACTGAAGGCCCTGTATTTCCCGTCCGTCGAACCGTATGTCGCCATCGCTCGACAGGAGCCGCATCATCGCAAGACCGAGGGTGGTCTTGCCTGATCCTGATTCGCCGACGACGCCGAGCGTTCGTCCCCGCCGAAGCTTGAGCGAAATGCCGTCGACAGCCTTCACATGACCGACTGTCCGGCGGAGAAGACCCCGCTTGATGGGGAACCAGACCTTGAGGTCGTCGGCTTCCATGACGATCGGCCCGTCCTTCGGTGCTCCGAGCGAACGTCCACGGGGCTCGGAGGCGAGAAGGTGTTGCGTATAGGCATGCTTCGGTGCGGAAAAGATTTCTTCGGTCGGCCCGTGTTCCACGGCCTTGCCCTTGGTCATCACATAGACGCGGTCGGCCATCTTTCGCACCACACCGAGGTCGTGGGTGATGAGAAGAAGAGCCATCCCCATTTCACGCTTGAGATCCGCCAGAAGGTGCAGGATCTGCGCCTGAACGGTCACATCGAGCGCCGTCGTCGGTTCGTCGGCAATGAGCAGATCCGGTTCGTTTGCCAGCGCCATGGCGATGATGACGCGCTGGCGCTGCCCGCCGGACAGCTGATGCGGATAGGCGCCAAGTCTTTCCTCGGCATTCGGGATGCCGACCCGATTGAGGAGATCGAGAACACGGGCCTTCACCGCCGGCCCGCGAAGTCCCTTGTGCTCGACCAGAACCTCGCCCACTTGCTGCTCGATCGTGTGCAGAGGATTGAGCGACGTCAGGGGCTCCTGAAAGACCATCGTGATCTTGTTGCCGCGGATCCGGCGCATCGTCTTCTCGTCCGCGCCGATGAGGTTTTGTCCTTCGAAGAGGACTTCACCCGAGGGATGGAAGGCTTGCGGATAGGAAAGAAGCTGCATGATCGACAGCGCAGAGACGGATTTTCCGGATCCGGATTCCCCGACCAGCGCAACGGTCTCTCCAGGCTTTATATCGAAGGAGATACGGTCGACCGCAATCGTCTCCTGCCCGTCCATACGGAAACCGACCGAAAGGTCCTTTACGTCGACGAGGGGCGCACTCATCTCAGCACCTTTCGCGGGTCGAAGGCATCGCGCACGGCTTCGCCGACGAAAATGAGGAGGCTCAGCATGACGGCGATGGCGAAGAAGCCGGTGAGTCCCAGCCACGGCGCCTGCAGGTTCGCCTTGCCTTGCTGCAGCAATTCACCAAGCGAGGGCGAGCCGGGCGGTAGCCCGAAGCCCAGAAAATCGAGCGAGGTGAGAGTGGTGATGGAAGCATTGAGAATGAATGGCATGAAGGTAAGCGTTGCGACCATCGCGTTTGGCAATAGATGCCGGAACATGATTTTCGAGTTGGACAGGCCCATCGCGCGGGCGGCGTTCACATACTCGAAATTGCGCGCGCGCAGGAACTCCGCTCTCACCACGCCGACAAGCGCTACCCATGAGAAGAGCAGCATGATGCCGAGCAATATCCAGAAACTGGGCTCGATGATCGAGGCGATGATGATGAGGAGATAGAGTTGCGGCACGCTGGTCCATATTTCGATGAATCGCTGGAAGAGAAGATCCGTCCAGCCGCCGAAATACCCTTGTACAGCTCCCGCCGTGACACCGATCACGGAGGAAAGGACCGTCAATGTGAGGCCGAAGAGAACGGAAATCCGGAACCCGTAGATGAGGCGTGCCGTCACATCGCGGCCCTGGTCGTCTGTGCCGAGCCAGTTCTCGGCAGAGGGCGGCGCAGGGGCGGGCACGGGAAGATCGAGATTGATCGTCCGGTAGGAATATTCGATGAGCGGCCAGACCATGAAGCCGCCGGCGTCGTGGATGAGGTCCTTCACGAAGGGGTCCCGGTAATCCGCTTCCGTTTCGAAGTCGCCACCGAAGGCCGTTTCCGGATAGGAAACGAGCACGGGGAAGTAGAGGCCGCCTTCATAGGTGAGCATCAGTGGCTTGTCGTTCGCAATGAACTCCGCGAAGAGCGAAAGAAAAAACAGCACGCCGAAAACCCAAAGGCTCCAGTAGCCGCGCTTGTTTGCCTTGAAATTGCGCCAGCGCCGCTGATTGATCGGGCTCATGGGCCTGGAGCGGAAGCCGGGGAAGGGCAGGGAGAGGAACGACATCCTCATTTCAGACCTCCCTCGTCTCGAAGTCGATTCGCGGATCGACCCAGGTATAGGTGAGGTCGGAGATGAGCGTCATCACGAGGCCGAGAAGACCGAAGATGTAGAGCGTCGCGAAGACAACGGGATAGTCGCGGTTGACGATCGACTCGAACGAGAGAAGCCCGAGCCCGTCCAGCGAGAATATCTGCTCTATGAGAAGCGAACCGGTGAAGAAGGCACCGATGAAGGCGCCGGGGAATCCCGCGATGATGATCAGCATGGCGTTGCGAAAGACGTGTCCGTAGAGCACCTGATTCTCGGACAGGCCCTTCGCGCGGGCGGTCATCACATATTGTTTCTTGATCTCGTCCAGAAAGGAATTCTTCGTGAGAAGGCTCGTCGTCGCGAACGCACCGATCACCATCGCCGTTACCGGCAGGATGATGTGCCAGAGGTAGTCCACTACCTTGTGTGCAACGCTGTAGGTTTCCCAGCCGTCGGAAGTCAGACCACGCAGCGGGAAGATCGACCAGTACGACCCGCCCGCAAAAAGAACGATCAGGAACACGGCGAACAGGAACCCCGGCACCGCATAGCCGATAATGATCGCGCCGCTCGTCCATGTGTCGAATGGTGTTCCGTCGCGGATGGCTTTCTTGATACCGAGCGGGATCGAGATGAGATAGGTGATGAGCGTGGTCCAGAGGCCCAGCGAGATGGAAACCGGGAGCTTCTCCGCGATGAGACTGAGAACGCTCACATCCCGGAAATAGCTCTCTCCGAAATCGAAGCGCGCATAGTCCCATATCATCTTCGCGAACCGCTCATGTGCGGGTTTGTCGAAGCCGAACTGCTTTTCGAGCGATTTGATGAATTCGGGGTCGAGACCTTGCGCGCCACGATACTTGCTGTTGATCGAACTGTCCGCGCCAGACATCTGCGCCTGCGTCGCGAAATCGCCGCTCCCCGAGCCGCCGATCCGGGCCGTAGCCGACACCTCCGTGCCCTGCAACTGCGCGATGATCCTCTCGACCGGACCACCCGGCGCAAACTGGATGAGAACGAAGCTGACGATCATGATCCCGAGAATCGTCGGGATCATCAGCAGCAGACGGCGCAGGATATAGGCGGACATGGGCTCGTCAGTCCTTCGGGCCGGTGGTCTTTGTCTTCTCCGCGTCGGCCCACCATGTCGTGACGACGCCGCGGTGATACTTGGGCTTGGTCTCCGGCCAGGCGAACCGGTCCCAGAACGCGAGATGATGCACATTCTTGTGCCACTGCGGAATCCAGTAATGTCCCGCGCGCAGCACCCTGTCGAGTGCCCGTGCGGCCACTTCCTGGTATTCCCGTGTGGGTGCGGCGATCACCTTCTCGACGAGATCGTCAATGGCAGGGTTCGCAATGCCCGAAAGGTTGCGGCTGCCCGGAAGAGCGGCGAACTCGCTTGTCCAGTAGCTCCGCATCTCGATCCCGGGTGTCAGCCCCAGCGAATAGCGTTGCATCACCACATCGAAATCGTAACTGTCGCGACGCTGTTGATATTGTGCGGAGTCGATCTGTCGCATCGTTGCTTCTATGCCGAGCAGCTCGAGGTTCTTCACGAGGGGGGCTGTGAGCCTTTCGATCATCGGGTCGTTGTCGAGAAACTCGACGGAGAGAACTTCGCCGTTCCCGTTGCGCCGCGCCCCGTTCTGGATCGTCCAGCCTGCTTCCTCGAGAAGTGTCGCGGCTCTCCGGAGCAGCCGGCGATCCTGTCCGGAACCATCGCTTTCGGGTGGCGTCACGGCAGGGCCGAAGACCTCCTCGGGCAGTTCGCTTCGCCACGGCTCCAGCAGTTCGAGTTCGGCTTCGCTGGGAAGACCTTGCGCCTTCATCGGTGAGTTCTCGAAATAGCTCTCCGTCCGTTTGTAGATGCCATAGAAGATATTCTTGTTCGTCCACTTGAAGTCGAAGGCGAGACCAAGCGATTCGCGCACGCGCCTGTCCTTGAACTTCTCGCGCCGCGTATTGAGGAACCAGCCCTGCGCGCCCGAGGGGGTGTCGTCGGGCAGCGTCTGCAGCTTCACGCGTCCATCGTTCACCGCCGGGAAATTGTATTCGGTTGCCCAGACCTTCGAGGTGAACTCCTCGCGGAAGAGATAGCCGCCCGCCTTGAACGATTCGAATTGCGCCGTACGGTCGCGGAAGTACTCAAACCGGACGCGATCGAAGTTCCAGTGACCGACATTGACCGGCAGGTCCTTCGCCCAATAGTCCGTTACGCGCTCATAGGTGATGGAACGCGCGGCGCGAAAGGCGCCGATCCGATAAGGGCCGCTGCCGAGCGGCGGGGTCAGTGAGGCGTCGAAGTCGTTCGCGGTGTAGAAGGCTTTCGAGAAGATCGGCAGTACTTGCGCAATGAAGAGGGGCAGGTCCCGTGTCTGCTTGCCGGTGAATCGGATATCGAGTGTTGCCGCATCGCGCGCCTCGACGGCTTCCAGTTCACGAAGGTTCTGGGAAATGAGGGGGTGCCCCTTTTCCTTCAGCAGAGCGAAGGAAAAGGCGACGTCCTCGGCGGTCAGCGGCGAGCCGTCATGGAAGCGCGGGCGGCTGCGGAGGTGGAAGGTAAGTGCATTGCCGTCGTCGCTTGCCTCGACGCTTTCCGCGACCAGCCCGTAAACCGCGTCGGGCTCGTCGAAGGCGCGCGCCATCAGCGTGTCGAAAACAAGATCGAGGCCCTGCGGCGCGGTGCCTTTCAATATGTATCCGTTCAGCGTGTCGAACGTATAGAACGAAGCATTGAAAGCCGCCTGAGGACCAATCTGTGAAAAGGTGCCGCCTTTCGGCGCTTGCGGATTTACATAGTCGAAATGCGCGAAATCCGGCCCGTATTTCAGTTCGCCGAAGATGGACATGCCATGTCGGCGCTCCCCGGGGTTTGCGCGCGCATTGCGCAGTGAACCGAAGCTGGCGGCCAGCGCGCCACCGCCAAGCGCGAGCACCTCTCGCCGCGAGAAACGGGAGAACGGCGTCATTCCGCCTCGTCCGGCTTGGGCGCCGGTGCGGGCGCGTCCTTGTCCATCCACCAGATCGTGGGAAAGCCGGTCGAGTAGGGCGGCATGTTTTCGGGATGCCTTAGCCGCGACCAGTAGGCGAGCCGGTGATAGGACAGGTGCCATTGCGGCACGACGTAGTGTCCGGCGAGGAGAACGCGGTCGAGCGCGCGCGTCGCCGCGACGAGTTCCTCCCGGCTTGCTGCATAAATCACGCGGTCGATCAGTTTCTCGACGACGGGATCGCAAATGCCGATCACATTGCGGCTGCCGGGAGCTTCAGCCGCATCGCAGCCCCAGAAGTCCCTTTGTTCATTGCCCGGCGACAGCGATTGCGGGAAGGTCTGGACGATGATGTCGAAGTCGCGGTTGTCGACGCGGTTCTGGTATTGCGCGGTATCCACGGGCCGGATCGTCGCTTCGATGCCGAGCTTTTTCAGCGATTGTATGTAGGGCGCCACCACGCGCTCGAAGGTTGGCTGACCGATCAGGAATTCGACGGTCATGACTTCGCCCTCGCTGTTGGTCAGTTTGCCGTCCTTCACGGTCCAGCCCGCTTCCTCAAGGAGGCGGATGGCCTGGCGCAGGTTCGCGCGGTTGTTCCCGCTGCCATCCGTTTTGGGAACGTCGTATTGTTCGGTGAAGATTTCCGGCGGCAGACTTTCTTCATGCTCCTTGAGGATGGTGAGTTCGCGCCCTTCCGGCAGGCCGCTCGAGGCGAGTTCCGAATTGGCAAAATAGCTATCGGTACGCTGATACTGGCCGTAGAACAGGTTCTTGTTCAGCCATTCGAAATCGAACGCCCAGTTGAAGGCTTCGCGCACACGCGGGTCCTGAAACTTCCCGCGCCGGATATTGAAGGCGAAGCTCTGCATTCCTGCCGCATTTTCGTCCGGGATCTCCGCTTTTATGAGATTGCCCTTCCGAACGGAGGCGACATCGTATTCCGTCGCCCAGTCTTTCGCGCTGTTCTCCATGCGGAAGTCGACGCGATCGCCTTTCAGCGCCTGCAGCGCCACGGTGGTGTCCCGGTAATACTCGAAGCGCACCTTCTCGAAATTGTTCGTGCCCACATTTACCGGCAGATCCTTCGCCCAGTAGTCCGCCACGCGTTCATAGGTGACGGAGCGGCCCGGAGAGACATCGGCAATACGGTAGGGCCCGCTGCCAAGCGGCGGCTCGAGCGTCGTCTCGGAAAAAACACGCTGCTCGCCCTTCGCGGTCTCGCCTGTCCAGTAGTGTTCCGGCAGCACGGGCAACTGGCCGACGATCATCGGCAGCTCGCGGTTGCCGGTCTGGTTGAAGGTGAACGTCACTTCATGTTCGGCTGTCTTCTCCGCCTTCACCACATTCGCGTAGTAGGCATTGTAGAAGGGGTGATTCTTTTTCAGCGTTTCGAACGTCCAGATGACATCGTCGGGGGTGATCTTCTCACCGTCGTGCCAGCGCGCCTGCGGACGGAGCGTGTAGGTGACGGATGAATAATCTTTCGGATGACGAACGCTTTCGGCGACGAGGCCGTATTCGCTTGCCGGTTCGTCGAGGCTAGACGTCATCAGCGTATCGTAGATCAGGCTGATACCTGCGGCGGCCTGACCCTTTACGATGAAGCCATTCAGGCTGTCGAAGCTGCCAAAGGCGCCATATCGGACTTCGCCGCCTTTCGGTGCGTCGGGGTTCACATAGTCGAAATGGCGAAAGTCGGGGCCGTATTTCAGCTCGCCGAAAAGCGACGATCCGTGGCGGGGAATCTCGGGGTCGAAATCGTCCGCCGCGTCCGCCGCAGCAATGACCTCCGTCGGCCGCTCCGCCCTGTCCGCGGTTTCGGGCGGCAGGGCTGCTTGCGGGCCAGCGGCTTCGCTCTGACGAGCCGTCACGGCTGACGTCTCGGGATCGGAATCTGCCGTGAAGTAGAGGATTGCCGCTGCTGCCGCGATCAGGACGGCCACTGTGCCAAGCACAGGCTTGGTCATGAACCCACGCACACTCTCTCTCCCTCTTGTCCGGCCGACGAGACGACACCGGACATGTCGGGCCGCCGTGCCGCGTCCCCTCAATTCGCCCCTTATTGTGCCCTGTTTTATCCGTTTATGCGCGTTAAAACAAAGTCATCGGAATGAGCTGGCCGCACTTGTCCCCGCAAAAGCAAAACGCGCCCGGATTTCTCCGGACGCGTTCCAGTTTCGTTTTTCGGAGTGTCTATTCGCTCGTCGCGGCTTCGCCTTCTTCAGCCGCGGGGGCTTCTTCCCCTCCGGCGGATGCGCCTTCGTCACCGCTCTCGGAGGCTTCCTCGGCTGGCGGCTCGGGCAGCGGCTTGTTGGAGCCGAGCGTATTCAGGTAGACGAGCAGGTCGGCGCGCTCCTGCGGCTTCTTGATGCCGGCAAAACTCATCGCCGTTCCCGGCAGGTAGCCGCGCGGATCCTCGATGAAGTGGAAGAGCTCCTCGAAGTTCCAGGGTTCGCCGCTCTTTTCCTGCATGGCGGAGGAATAGCTGAAACCCTCCATGTGCGCGTGAGACGCACCCACGATCCCGTAGAGATTCGGGCCGATGCGCGCGGCACCGCCCTGTTCGAAGGTGTGGCAGGCGGTGCACTTCTTTGCCGCCTTTTCGCCGCGCGCCGGGTCGGCCTGCGCGAGCAGCGTCGCCAGCGGCACTTCCTTTTCGGGTTCCGCCGCTGCGCCGCCTTCACCCGCTTCCATCTCCGCGACGGGATAGGCCTGCGGATCGGCTTTTTCGGGGTGATAGAACGTGTCGGCCAAGATCGACACAGACAGCACAAAGAGGACGGAACCGAGCACCGCGCCTGCAAACTTGTTGAATTCGAATGAGTCCATTGGCTCCTGCTCCGGCCGGTTCGTTAAGAGATCGGCGGGGCGCGGCCTCTATGTAAACGAGACCGCACAAAAACGTGCGTTCCGCCCTTAAGCAAGGCCCCCGCGGAATTGGCGCGGAGATTAGCCGCTTCCGCCGCCGTGCCGCAAGCCGTATAAGAGCGCCAAATCCGCGTGTATCAAGGAAAAATGTCCAGTGTGGACGAAGCGTTGCGCTCACTTTACCTAAGCCAGAGAAAACGCATGTTCCGGTTGCGGCGATCCGCCGCACCGTGGTCTGGTGACGCCGGGGCGGTCCAGAGGGGTGAGAACAGATGACCGATCCGGCCAGAAATTCGGCAAGGGATCCTGCCGGGCATCCGATCGTGGTGATTCCCGCCCGCATGGCGTCCACGCGCCTCCCCGGCAAACCGCTTGCCGACATTTGTGGGGCGCCGATGATTGTTCAGGTCTGGCGCCGCGCCATGGAGGCGGAGATCGGCCGGGTTGTCGTTGCCGCGGCAGAGGCTGAAATAGCCGAAGCCGTGCGGGCGGCCGGGGGCGAGGCCGTCCTCACCGATCCGGACCTTCCTTCCGGGTCCGATCGCGTCTGGCAGGCCGTTTGCGAGGTGGACCCGGACGGGCATCATTCGATTGTCCTCAATGTTCAGGGCGACCTGCCCACGCTCGACCCGGCTCTCATCCGCACCGCTTACGAAGCCCTCATTCGACCGGGCGCCGATATCTCGACGCTCGCCGCCGCAATCTCCGTGGAAGAAGAACGCACCAGTCCGAACGTCGTGAAGGCTGTCTGCGCATTCGACGGCGCCCCTCTCGCTCGCGCGCTTTATTTCACCCGCGCCACCGCGCCCTGGGGTGAGGGCCCGCTCTATCACCATATCGGTCTCTATGGTTATCGCCGCGAGGCTCTCGCGCGTTTCGTTTCGCTGCCGCCTTCGCCGCTCGAAAAGCGCGAAAAGCTTGAGCAGCTGCGCGCGCTGGAGGCGGGGATGGCGATAGAGGTTGCACTCGTTGACACTGTTCCCCTCGGTGTCGATACTCCCGCCGACCTTGAAAAGGCCCGAGCGGCGCTTTCCCGGAGATCCGTGTAATGACGAAGGACGCCGCGAGTCCTGACAAGACGATCGCTTTCCAGGGCGAACCGGGAGCCAATTCGCATATCGCATGCCGCGAAGCCTTTCCGGACATGACGGATCTGCCCTGTGACACGTTCGAAGACGTGTTTGCGGCGGTAAACGAAGGGCGAGCGCGCCTTGCCATGATCGCGATCGAGAATTCCCTTGCCGGCCGCGTGGCGGATGTGCACCACCTGATCCCCGGCGCCGGGCTCTATATCGTGGGCGAACATTTCCTGCCCGTGCGCCATCAGCTTCTGGGTCTCAAGGGCTCCAGGATCGAGGATATCAGGACGGTGCACAGCCATGTGCATGCGCTCGGCCAGTGCCGGCGGGCGATTCGCGAGCTGGGGCTGAAAGCGGTCGTGGCCGCCGATACGGCTGGCGCCGCTCGTCAGGTTGTTGAGGCGGCTGACAAGACCCGCGCCGCCATCGCATCGAACCTCGCCGCCGATATTTACGGTCTCGATGTCCTGCGCGCCGACATCGAGGACGAGACGCACAATACGACCCGCTTCCTCGTCATGGCAAAGGAACCGAATGACGCCGAGCCGGAGGAAGAGCCGGTCGTCACGAGTTTCATTTTCCGTGTAAGGAACGTTCCGGCCGCTCTCTACAAGGCGCTTGGCGGTTTCGCGACAAACGGCGTCAACATGACCAAGCTTGAAAGCTATCAGCTCGAAGGCACCTTCAACGCGAGCCAGTTCTACGCCGATATCGAAGGCCACCCGGCGTCCCGCAATGTGCGCCTCGCGCTGGAGGAGCTGGAGTTCTTCACGAGCGAGTTGCGCATTCTCGGCGTGTACAAGGCGCATCCCTACCGGGCCGCGCTCGCCGCTGGAAACAGTTAACGGCCGCGCCCCCTTTCTGGTCACAAAATTGTCACTTATCCGTCGAAAAACGGTATTATCGGCATGTACTTGCCCGTTCGGCTTTGCCAAACGGCTCCAGTGGGCAATAGGGACTTGTCGAGGGATAGCGGTTGAGTATCGAAAAAGGTCTTTGGGAATCGGATACAGTTCCCGGCTCTCCTGGATTTGATTCCGCGGCATTCGCCCGCGTGCCGGACTTGCGCCATGCCGGTGACTGGGGCGTCGGCGTAACCATTATGGCTGTGCTGGCGGCGCCCATACTTTGTCTCGGCGACGTCCGCTATTTCGAGGAGAACGCGCTGATCGAGCTCACCCAGTGTGCGCTCGCTTGGACGGCGGGGGTCCTCTTCATGGTAGCGGCGATGCGGGCGCCGGACCGGCTGTCGGTCTTGTCGTTGCTGTGGCTGTCCCTTTTCAGCCTCACCCTGCTGGTGCGCGAGATCGAGTTCGACGGTACCCGCTTCGAACCATGGCTCGACCGCGCAATGGATATGGATCTCGACTATGCGGTTCTCGGCATTGTCATGATTGCCCTTTTCCTGCTTTCGCTCGGATATGTCCGCGCCATGGCCCGCGCGACGATCGCCTGGATGTGGAAGGGGACAGGCCGCCTGCTGATCTTGGGAACGGTCTTCTATCTGCTCGGCGATGTCGGAGAGAAAGGCCTTCTGTCGGATGACGACGCCTTCAACCGCATCTTCGAAGAGAGCTTCGAGTTGCTGGGCACGCTTTGCCTCTTCGTTTGCGCGCATGCCACGTTGCGCCGCCGCGCGGCCTTCTCGCCTGCTACTGCTCGGCAAACGCCTTGATGAGCTGATGGGCGATCGCGAAAGGCGGCGGGAACCACACGGTTCCGTCTCCCTTCCCCGCCAGCACGGCCTGCGTCTCCTCGCGCGTAAACCAGCGCCCCTCGGAAAGCTCGATGCCATCGACCGTGAAGTCTTCCGAATCCGCGATCGCGTGACAGCCGATCATCAGCGATGAAGGGTACGGCCAGGGCTGCGTCGAATGATAGCTGACGGAGCCGACGCTGAGGCCTGCCTCCTCGTTCAACTCGCGCGCGACCGCTTCCTCGATCGATTCGCCTGGTTCCACGAAGCCAGCCAGCGCAGAGTGCATGCCCTTCGGCCAGATCTTCTGGCGTCCGAGGAAGCACTTGCCGTCATGGATTGCCAGCATGATGACGACCGGGTCTGTTCGCGGGAAATGCTCCGCCTTGCAGGAAGGGCACTGGCGCTTGTAGCCCGCCTCTGCCATTTCGCTCCGCTGACCGCAGACCGAGCAGAATCCGTGCCGGTTGTGCCAGTCGATCATGGATTTCGCCTGCGCCATGATCGCAAGTTCCGTCGGGGTGATCTCGCCCGCCATTGCCACCGCGCGCAAATCCTCGAACGAGCCTAGCCCCTTCAGGGAGGGATGATTCTCCGGGTCTTTCAGCCCGCTCACATCGGCCGCGAAAAGCGCCTTGCCGCGTTTGTTGATGCCGAGAAAGACGACCGCGCCGTCTCCCGCCAGCTCAGGGATCAGCGCCGTGCGCATCCAGCCGATATCCTTCCCCTCGCCGGGCCCTGCTTCCGGCAGCACGAAGGGCTGCAGCTTCCACATCGGCACGAAGAGGCTTGTCGGGGCCTGAATTTGCTCCTCGATCCAGCCCTTGTCGGTCCGGCGGTAGCTCGCGCGGTCGAGCGGATTGTTGGCGAAAATATTGGGATTTTCGGGCAGGGCCATCGGTGTTTCCGGATTGTTTTGTTGAATGGCGGGGTGGCGCAGACTGGCACAGCCCGCCGAACCGCTCAATCTCTCTTGGCAGAGGGATGAATCGGTCTCCAAGCCTTGCATCGCCCGCCCATTCCCCTGATATAGTTCTCTCGGGAGGCTGGCGCGGACGAGTCCCTCGCCAACCCGGTCAGATCCGGAAGGAAGCAGCCGTAACGAGTTTCGCTCGGGTCGCTGTCCAGTCTCCCACCCGTTTCCAGCCATCCAGGCCTTGCCGGCAACCCTGAAGGAGCGCGCGATTTCCATGAATGACGGCGTGGAAAATCTCGCTGCCGAGGAAGGCGCTGACGATGAGCATAAGCCGGACCCGGCAACGGAACCCGGCTTCGATCTCGGCGATGAACCTGCTCCGGCTCGTCCGGCCTCGTCCGGCTATCAGGTTCTGGCCCGCAAGTATCGCCCGACCGTCTTCGAGGACCTGGTCGGCCAGGAAGCGATGGTCCGCACGCTCCGCAATGCCTTCGACACCGATCGCGTGGCCCATGCCTTCATGCTGACCGGCGTCCGCGGCGTCGGCAAGACGACGACGGCCCGCATCCTCGCCCGTGCCTTGAACTACGAAAAGCCGGGCGTCGACCGGCCGACCATCCACATGGATGAACCCGGCGTTCATTGCGAAGCGATCATGGAATCGCGCCATGTCGACGTGATGGAGATGGACGCGGCCTCGCGCACCGGTATCGACGATATCCGGGAGATCATCGACAGCGTGCGCTACCTGCCGGTTTCCGCACGCTACAAGGTCTACATCATCGACGAAGTGCACATGCTCTCCAAGCAGGCCTTCAATGGCCTGCTGAAAACGCTGGAAGAGCCGCCCGCGCATGTGAAGTTCATCTTCGCGACGACGGAAATCCGGAAGGTTCCGGTGACGGTACTGTCGCGCTGCCAGCGCTTCGATCTGCGCCGTCTTTCGGTCGAGGAGCTGACGGGCTTGCTCGGCAGCGTGTCGAGAAAGGAAAATGTCGAGGCGGAAGAGCCCGCGCTCAAGCTCATTGCCCGCGCGGCGGACGGCTCCGCCCGCGATGGGCTCTCGCTGCTCGACCGCGCCATCGCGCATGGCACGGACGGCGTCGTGGAAGCCGATGTCCGCGACATGCTGGGCCTCGCCGACCGTGCCCGCATCTTCGACCTCTTCGACTTGCTGATGAAGGGCGACATCGGCGGCGCGCTGAGCGAGCTGCGCGCGCAATACGATGTCGGCGCGGATCCGGCGGTTGTGCTCTCCGATCTTGCCGAGCTCACGCACTGGCTGACGCGGCTGAAACTTGTCGATAGCGCAAGCGACGATGTCGCCATGTCCGAAACCGAGCGCCAGCGCGGCAGCGATATGGCGAAGAACCTGCCGATCCGCGTGCTTTCGCGGACATGGTCGATGCTGCTGAAGGGGCTTGCCGAAGTGCAGGGCGCCGCGCGGCCCATCGCGGCGGCGGAAATGGTGCTGGTGCGCATCGCTTATGTTGCGGATGGCCCGGCTCCCGAAGAGCTTGTTGAACAACTGAAGAGCGGCGGCAGCGCCGGCCCGGCGCCATCGCGCGCCACCACGCCTCCGCCGGATGGCCCGCGGGCTCAGCTCCGTTCCGTTTCGTCGGTGCGTTCCGAGCCGCGTCCGGCGCCTGCACGCGCCGCGCCCGCCATCGTTCTGTCGAGCATCGAGGACGTTCTGTCCCTTCTCGCGGAGCGCCGCGAAGTGAAACTGAAGGGCATCCTGGAAGCGGGCGTCCGCGTCGTGAGCTTCGAACCTGGCCGCATCGAGATCAGCCCGCTGGAGGGAACGCCAAACGCGGTCGCGAGCGAGCTTTCCGAGGCGCTGTCGAAGGCAACCGGCGCGCGATGGTTCGTGTCCATTGCGCGAGGGGGCGCCGCGCCAGCGCCGACATTGCGCGAACAGGCGAAGACGCGGGAAGAACAGGCGAAGGAGCGCGCCCGCAACGACCCGCTTGTAAAGGCCGCGCTCGCCGTTTTCCCCGGCGCCGAAATCGTCGATGTGCGCGAGCCCGGGCTCGTTCTGCCGGAAGGCGAGGAGTTGATGCCGGCGGATCCCGACGATCCGGGCATCGATCCCGACGCCTTCGCCGCTGATTTCGACAACAGGGAGCCCGACGCGTGAAGAACCTCACAGACATCATGAAGCAGGCGCAGCAGCTTCAGTCCCGCATGGCCGATCTGCAAACGGAACTCGATGGTGCCGAAGTCGAAGGCCGCGCGGGCGGCGGGCTTGTCTCCGTCGTCATGTCGGGCAAGGGCGAGGTGAAGAAGGTGTCGATCGACCCCTCCCTGATGAAGGAAGACGAGCGCGAAATCCTCGAGGACCTGATCGTCGCAGCCTCCGCGGACGCGAAGACGAAAGCCGAGGCCCTTGCGGCGGAGAAGATGAAGTCCATCACCGGCGGCATGACCCTTCCGCCCGGCCTCGGGCTCTGACACGCATGGCCGTCACCGGTCCGGAGATCGAGCGCCTGATCGCGCTCCTTGCGAAGCTGCCCGGCCTCGGCCCCCGCTCCGCGCGCCGCGCCGTCCTCCAGCTCATCAAGAAGAAGGAAACGCTGCTCGCGCCGCTCGCCGCCGCCATGGCCGATGCGGCGGAGAAGGCGCGCATCTGCTCCACCTGTGGCAATGTCGACACGCAGGACCCATGCGCGATCTGCACGGATACCGTTCGGGATCCCAATGTCCTCTGCATCGTGGAGGAGGTGGGCGATCTCTGGGCGCTGGAACGCGCCGGTGCACACAAGGGTCGCTATCACGTGCTCGGCGGCGTGCTCTCGGCGCTCGACGGCGTCGGCCCCGACGATCTCAACATCGGCAGGCTGGTCGAACGGCTGTCCGGCGGCGAAATCTCCGAAATTGTGCTCGCGATGAACGCCACCGTCGACGGCCAGACGACCGCGCATTACATCACCGATCGCATCTCCGGCCTCGGCATCGCCGTCTCCCGGCTCGCGCATGGTGTGCCGGTCGGTGGCGAACTCGACTATCTGGACGACGGCACGCTGGCCGCCGCCATGAAGTCTCGCCGCCCGTTCTGAGCGTTTTCAGGTGAAGTGCCTCCTTTGAACAAACGGGGGCGGTTCGCCGTCCGCAAACGCGACAAACAAGACCTGCCCCTATTCCTTCTTCGGCCAGTAGTTCCGCGTCATCGCGAAGACGGCAGGCGAGAGGATCAGAAGCGCGATCAGGTTCGGTATCGCCATCATGGCGTTGAGCGCATCCGCCAGCAGCCAGACGAAATCGAGGCTCGTGATCGCACCGATCGGGATCGCCAGAACCCAGACGATGCGATAGGGCACGATCGCCTTGATGCCGAACAGGAACTCCACCGCCCGCTCGCCGTAGTAGCTCCAGCCGAGCAGCGTGGTGAAGGCGAACAGCGCGAGCGATATGGCGACGATCACGCCGCCATAGGGAAGGGTGCTGTCAAAGGCCGCGCTCGTCAGCGCGACGCCGTTCGCGCCGCTGGTCCAGAGCCCCGATGTGATGATGACGAGGCCGGTCACGGTGCAGACGACAAGCGTGTCGATGAAGGTGCCGAGCATGCCGACAAGGCCCTGCTGGATCGGGTCGTCCGTCTTCGCCGCCGCATGGGCGATGGCGGCACTGCCGAGGCCAGCCTCGTTGGAGAAGATGCCGCGCGCAAAACCCCAGCGCACCGCCATCATCACCGTTGCCCCGAGGAAGCCGCCCTCCGCCGCTGTCGGCGTGAAGGCCGAGGTGAAGATGAGCGCGAGCGCATCGGGGATCGCCGCGAAGTTGATTGCAAGGACGATGAGGCCGGCACCCATGTAGAGCACGATCATCGAAGGCACGAGCATGCTCGCCACGTCGGCGATGCGCTTGATGCCGCCGATCAGCACGAGGCCGACCACGACCATCAGCAGCAGCCCGGTGATCTCGACGGGAATGGCGAAATTCTCGTTCAGTGCGTGCGCTACGGAGTTTGCCTGCACGCCGTTGCCGATGCCGAAGCCCGCCAGCGCGGTGAAGATTGCAAAGGCGGGCGCGAGCACCAGCGCGACTTTCGGGAATTTCGCGCCGACGCCGTTCTTGATGTAGTACATCGGCCCGCCGACGTGATTGCCGAGTTCGTCCACCTCGCGATAGGCGATGGCGCAGACGGCTTCCGAATATTTCGTCGCCATGCCGACAAGGGCGATCACCCACATGTAGAAGAGTGCGCCCGGCCCGCCGAAATAGATGGCGGTAGCGACGCCCGCGATGTTGCCGGTGCCGACGGTGGCGGAAAGCGCGGTCATCAGCGCCTGGAAGGGAGAGATATCGCCCGCGCCCCTGGAGGGCTGCACGGCGAGCTTGAAAGCTTCGGGCAGCTTCCGCCAGGGAATGAAGCGCAGGCCCACTGTGAGAAATGCGCCGGTCAGCGCGAGCGCCGCCAGCATCCACGGTCCCCAGAGGTACTCGTCGGCTGTCGCCACGAAATCGTGAATCGCCTGCATGCTGCTGCCCCGTTTTGCCGGTGCCGCTCCCCGCGGCGCCGCTATCCCCATAAGACGGGGCCGAGCCTAGCAAAGAAAACGCGCACGGCGACCGCTTTTTTGGCGAATTGTCCTTGGCCAGAGAGTGAAATCAGCCGGTCAGGAGATCGCGCTTGGGCGCGGGCGGGTCGAGCGCGTCTGCGGCGCCATCGTCCCCGACTTCCACTTCACGGATTTTCTCGCCGCGCCGCGAAATCGCGTCGGTGGATTTCGTGATCTCCACGATGTCTTTCTCTGCCTGCTCGAAGTGCCGCTGGAGATTGCCGACGCGCCCGTTGAGCCGGCCGACATCTTCCATCAGCAGGCCGACATATTTCTGTATGACGCCCGCCTGCTTGCGCATCTCGACATCCTTCAGCACCGCGCGCACGGTGTTGAGCGTCGCCATCAGCGTGGTCGGCGAAACGATCCAGACGCGCGCCTGATAGGATTTCGTGACGACATCGCCGAAATTCGCGTGGAGTTCGGCATAGACCGCTTCCGAAGGCATGAACATCAGCGCCGATTCCGCCGTCTCGCCCGGTACGATATATCGCTCGGCGATGTCGGCGACATGCTTGGAAATATCCGTCCTGAATTGCCGCGCGGCGACGGTCCTCTCGGTTTCGTCCTTCGCGTTCCGGAGCGCGTGATAGGCGTCGAGCGCGAACTTGGCGTCGATCACGATGGAGCCCGGCGGGTTCGGCAGGTGGATCAGGCAGTCTGCGCGCTTGCCGTTGCCGAGCGTCGCCTGAAAGGCATAGGCCGAGGGTGGCAGCGCATTGGTCACGATGTCCTGAAGCTGCACCTCGCCGAAGGCGCCGCGCGCTTGCCGGTTCGCGAGAATGTCCTGCAGCCCGACCACCTGCCCGGAAAGCTGCGTGATGTTCTTCTGCGCTTCGTCGATGACGCTGAGTCGCGTCGTCAGCGTCCCCAGCGTTTCGGCGGTCTTCTGTGCATTGGCTTCGAGGCTCTGCCCCATTCTCTGGCTGACATTCTCCAGCCGCTCGTTCAGCGTCTGCGTCAGCTCGACCCGGGTCTGCGTCTGTGTCTCGGCCATGGCGGCGATCCGGCCCATCAGCTCCGTCTGCTGCCGGGCAAGTGCCGCCACCTGCTCTTCTGCGCCGCCTTGCCGCCCGCGCAGCAGGAAGACCAGGAGCGCGCCGATGGCCGCCGCCGCAAGCGCCACGATGATGGTTATGAGAGTTTCACTCATCTTTTTCTCCCGTTGAAACAGGACTATAGCCGATTCCCGGCTCTTTCGGCCTCCCGGCTGGCTGCGGCTTGACCGGGCGCGGCCCCGGGCTTATCTCAAGGCACATGGCCATACGCGAAATCATCACCGCGCCGGACCCCCGGCTGAAACAGGTCTCGACGCCCGTCGAACGGGTGGACGATGAGCTGCGCGCTCTGATGGACGACATGCTGGAGACCATGTACGACGCGCCGGGCATCGGCCTGGCGGCCGTTCAGGTCGGCGTGCCGAAGCAGGTCATCGTCATGGACCTCGCCCGCGAGGGTGAAGAGCCCGAGCCGCGCTATTTCATCAATCCGGAGATTCTCTCGACCTCGGACGATCTCGCCGTCTACGAGGAGGGTTGCCTCTCCGTGCCCGACTTCTACGAAGAGGTCGAGCGCCCCGCCCGTTGCCGTGTGCGCTATCTCGACTACCAGGGCGAGATTCGCGAGGAGGAATGCGACGAGATGCTCGCCACCTGTCTCCAGCACGAGATGGACCATCTGAAGGGCATCCTCTTCATCGACCATCTCTCGCGCGTGAAGCGCGACATGATGCTGAAGAAGCTCATGAAGCAGAAGAAACTCCAGAAGGAACCGGCTTGAGCACCTTGAAGCTCGCCTTCATGGGAACGCCGGACTTCTCCGTTCCCGTCCTCGCCGAAATTCTCGCCGCCGGCCATGATGTCGTCGCCGTCTATTCCCAGCCGCCCCGCAAGGCTGGCCGAGGCATGGCCGAGCAGCCCTCACCCGTTCACCGTTTTGCCGAAGAACATGGCATCCCTGTCTTCACGCCCGTCTCGCTCAAGGGCGAGGCCGAACAGGAAGCCTTCGCGAGCCTCGACCTCGACGCCGCCATCGTCGTCGCCTACGGCCTCTTGCTGCCTAAGCCGGTGCTCGACGCGCCGTGTCTCGGCTGCCTCAATCTCCATGCCTCGCTCCTGCCGCGTTGGCGCGGCGCCGCGCCCATCCAGCGCGCCATCATGGCGGGCGACAGGGAAACCGGCGTCATGGTGATGCAGATGGAAGAGGGGCTCGATATCGGCCCCGTTCTTCTCGCCGAGCGTGTCGCCATCGTGCCGGACGACACGGCGGGCGCATTGCATGACCGCCTCTCCCATATCGGTGCGTCTCTCATGGTCCGCGCGCTCGCCGCGCTTTCGCGTGGCGGCCTCCAGCCGACGCCGCAGCCCGAAGAAGGCGTCACCTACGCGAAGAAGATCGAGAAGGCGGAAGCCCGCATCGACTGGTCGCGCCCCGCGAAGGAAGTGGATTGCCACATCCGCGGCCTCACGCCCTTTCCCGGCGCCTTCTTCGAAGCCGGAGAGGGCAGGAACGTAACGCGCATCAAGGTGCTGCGCGCCAAGCCTGTGCCGAAATCGGGCAAGCCCGGCGAAGTGCTTTCCGCGCTCGACACCATTGTCGTCGCCTGCGGCGAGGGCGCTCTCGAAATTTCCGAGCTGCAGCGCGCCGGCAAGTCGCCCATGTTTGCACGCGATTTCCTGCGCGGTTTCCCGCTTGCGGCGGGCGAGGTTCTCGGCTGATGCCGCGCTACAAGCTCACCATCGAGTATGACGGCTCGCCCTTCGTCGGCTGGCAGGCGCAGACGAACGGTCTGTCTGTCCAGCAGGTACTGCAGGACGGCATCAAGGGCTTCTGCGGGCAGGATGTGAAGGTGAACGGCGCGGGCCGCACCGACGCAGGCGTTCATGCGCTGGGACAGGTCGCCCATATCGACCTCGAAACCGAAGTTGCCTGCGACACGCTGCGCGATGCGGTGAACGCGCATCTGCGCCCCCATCCCGTCGCCATTGTCGAAGCGGAGCAGGTGCCCGACGCCTTCGAGGCGCGTTTCTCCGCCGTGAAGCGGCACTACATGTACCGCATCGTCAACCGCCGCGCACCGCTGACGCTCGATCGTGGCCAGGCCTGGCTCGTGCACAAGCCGCTCGATGCGGACGCCATGCACGCCGCCGCGCAGGCCCTTGTCGGCCGCCACGACTTCACCACCTTCCGCTCCGTCCAGTGCCAGGCGAAATCGCCGGTGAAAACCGTCGATGAAATCTCCGTCGCGCGCTATGCCGATGAAATCGAGATCGTCTGCCGTGCGCGGAGTTTCCTCCACAATCAGGTGCGCTCCTTCGTCGGCACGCTGAGGCAGGTGGGCGAGGGCAAGTGGACGAAGCGCGACGTCGAAAAGGCGCTCGCCGCGAAGGATCGTGCCGCCTGCGGCCCGGTCGCGCCGCCCGACGGGCTCTATTTGTTGCAGGTGGATTACGAGTGACGGCCTCGTCCGTCCGTCTCCGCAACCAAAAATAGCGTCATGCCCGGACTTGATCCGGGCATCCAGAGGCCGCCAACTCGGCGCCCGCCGCTCTGGATTGCCGGGTCAAGCCCACTGCTGTCCGGTTAAGGAATGGGTGGACGGGTTGCATGGCTTGGATTCAACTGTGTTTTGCGACGAACGCGGTTGAATGAAGCTCGGAGAGCCCAAGCCATGCGCTATCAATC
>CAJXOU010000010.1 GCA_913057645.1 uncultured Rhodobiaceae bacterium
CCCTGCCGGTCGCTGTGGACGCGGGTGGTCGGGAGGGAGCCGGCCCGTTGGATGGCCGGCGACACCGTCAGGAGCGAATCGCGAGGCGCGGCAAGCACGGGATCGCCCTTCTCGCCGGGTGCCGCCGAAATCAGGAGATGCGTCGTGCCGCGAAGCGCTGCACCAGCATCCGCCAATGGTGCATCGTCGCCGAAGACAAAGGTCTCAATCCCTTCTTCACGCAGCCGCGCCGCCTTTTCTTCCGTGCGGCAGGTTCCCGCCACGGCAAAGCCGCGCGCGGCAAGGCGCTTCGCCAGCACCAGCGCGCTGTAGCCGCAGCCGAAACAGAAAAGCCGCTTTCCCGTGTCCATGCGTTCACCATTTCTTTCGCTTGCAAGAGCGCAGCCCCTGAACGAGGCTACCGGCCATGAAACGGATATTCGCTCTTTTTCTCGTCCTCGCAGCTTCTCTCATCGCACCGGCCGCCCTCCAGGCGCAAGAGGCGGCTGATTACGATGCCTGTCTCGCTCTTGTCGAACGCGACGCGGAAGCCGCGCTCGGCACGGCGCGGACGCTGAAACTGAGAGGCGGCGAGGAAGAGGCCGGCGGGATGCATTGCGAAGCGCTGGCGCTGATGCAGTTGGACCGTCCCGCGGACGCAGGCACCGCCTTTTTCGATCTTGCCGAGCGGATGCTGCGCGCCGACGACGCGCTGCGCTCCCAGATCTATGCGCAGGCGGGCGATGCCTGGGCGATCGCGGGCGCATCGAAGCTCGCCGTCAAGGCCTATGACAACGCCATCGCGCGGATGCCCGAGGACCCGACATATTATGCGGGCCGCGCCCGCGTGAAGGCGATCGCCGAAGAATGGGAAGGTGTGCGCGACGATGCGGCGGAGGCGCTCGCGCTCGATCCGAACTATCCCGACCCCATGCTGCTTCGCTCGGCGGCGAACCGGAAGCTCGGCTATCCGAATGCCTCGCTCGTCGATGCAAACCATGCGGTCGAGCTCAATCCCCACAGTCTCGACGCCTTGCTCGAACGCGGTCTCGTCCACATGGCGCTGGACGACAAGGCGAGCGCCTGGAACGACTGGTCGGCGCTGCTGCGCTATGCGGAAGAGACCGGACGGCTCGACCATCCCGCCGCCGTCGCCGCAAAGACCTATCTCGCGCAGTAGCGCCACTCCGCGCGCACGTCTTCGTCCTCTTCCCTTTCGAGCGCCGCGCCCGCCCGCCGCCGCGCGTCGTCCGGCGCGAGTTCGCCAAGCGCCCAGACCGCCATCGCACGCACGAGCGGCGATCCGTCATCCAGCAACGCGCGGGCCTCTCCGGCGAGCGCCGCCTCGCCCGAGTTGCCTGTCGCGATCAGCACGTTCCGCACGAACCGGTCGCGGTCGATCCGCTTGATGGGCGAGCCCGAAAAGAACGCCCGGAAGCCTGCATCGTCGAGCCGCACGAGTTCGGCGAGCAGCGGCGCCTGCAAATTCTCGCGCGCATGGAACGCGTCTTCCCGCGCGCGCGCCGCGAACTTGTTCCAGGGACAGACCGCGAGGCAGTCGTCGCAGCCATAGATGCGGTTTCCCATAGGCTTGCGGAATTCGCGCGCGATGTGGCCCTTGTGCTCGATGGTGAGGTAGGAGATGCAGCGCCGCGCATCGAGTTCGTAAGGGGCCGGAAACGCCTTCGTCGGGCAGATGTCGAGGCAGCGGCGGCACTCGCCGCAGTGATCGTCGTGAGCCTCGTCCGTTTCGAGGTCGAGTGTCGTGAAGATCGCGCCGAGAAAGAACCACGAGCCGAGTTTCCGCGAAACGAGGTTCGTGTGCTTGCCCTGCCAGCCGAGCCCCGCCGCTTCCGCGTAGGGCTTTTCCATCACCGGGGCTGTGTCGACGAAGACCTTCACCTCCGCGCCGCTTTCCTCCGCAAGCCACCGCGCAACCTGCTTCAGGCGCTTCTTGACGAGATCGTGGTAGTCGCGGTTCTGCGCATAGACGGAAATCGCCGCGCGGCTGCGCCGCTCCAGCGCTTCCAGCGGATCGCTGTCGGGGCCGTAGTTCATCGCCAGCATGACGACCGATTTCGCGTCCGGCCAGAGCGTCAGCGGATCGGCGCGCCGTGCCGCCGTCTCTTCCATCCAGCCCATCTCTCCGTGACGGCCGAGCGCAAGCCAGTTCCGCAATCGTTCGGGAAGGTCGGCGCGTGCATCCGCCCGCGCGATGCCGATATCGTCGAAGCCCGCCTCCTTCGCGCGGGCGAGGAGGCCGCCGCGCAACGTGTCCGGGTCTTTCGGCTCAGAAGTCGAGATTGGCATAGAGTTTCGGCGGCGGCATGCCGGCCACGTGATCGGCGAGAAGCCCGCGGAAGCCCGGCCGCGACTTGATCTTCGCGTACCAGTCCTGGGCGCCCGGGTACTGGTTCCGGGGCACGTCGCACACATAGTCGAGGCAGGAGAGATGCGCGGCGGCGGTGTGGTCGGAGAGCGTCAGCGCTTCACCGCCGAGCCAGTTGCGCTCTTCCATCAGATAGCAGATGTAGTCGAGATGGTAGCGCAGGTTGTGAAGCGCGGCGCGCACCACGGTCATGTCCGGCGCGCCGCCGCCCTCGTTCGCGCCGAGAAAGCGGCGCGTCACCTTTTCGAAGATGAGGCCGTCCGACACTTCGGTCGCGAATTTCCGGTCGAACCAGTCGACAAGGCGGCGTATCTCCGCGCGCTCGTGCGGGTCCTGCGGCATCAGCCTGATCGCCGTCGCCGTCTCCTCGAGATACTCGGTGATCGCGGTGGAGCCTGCGATCGGCTCGCCGCCATCCTCCACCATCACCGGCACTTCGCCGGCCGGATTCATCATCAGGAATTCGGGACGGCGCTCCCAGTCCTTCTCTTCCACGAGTTCGAAATCGACATTCTTTTCGGTCAGCGCGAGACGCACCTTGCGGCAGGCGGGCGAGATCGGCAGGTGATAAAGCTGGCGCATGAATTCGCGTTTCTACTTTGCTCTTTTGCCCGCCGCTCTTCCGGTGGCGAGTTCCTCGATGATCGGGCAGTCCGGCCGCTCGTCACCATGACATTTGCGGGTCAGCACGGCGAGCGTTTCGCGCATCGCGCGCAGCCCCGCGATCTTGTCGTCGATTTCGCTCATGTGGCTTTCGGCAATCGCCTTCACATCCGCGCTGGAGCGCTCGCGGTCGCGGTAGAGCGCGAGAAGGTCGCGGCATTGCGCCACCGTGAAGCCGAGGCCGCGGGCGCGTGCGACGAAGCGCAGCGTATGGACATCGTCTTCCGAATAGGCGCGGTAGCCGTTCGCGGTGCGGTCCGCGCTGTCGATCAGCGCGATGTCCTCGTAGTAGCGAATTGTCTTGGCGGGAACGCCGGAACGCGCCGCCGCTTCTCCGATGTTCATGGGCTGTGCCTCAGCTCGCGTTTGCGCGCTCGAATTGCCCGGTCTTGCGGAAGCGGTGGAGATAGGTCGGCAGCACGAGTTCGAGCGCCGTCGGCGTGACGCCGAGCCCCTCGAGCGTGCGCTTCTCCGCCACCGCTTCCTCGCTCACCACATTGTCGACGCCGAGAAGGCGAACCTGGTCCGGCGTCAGCGGCGGATTGGGGATGAACTGCGTCACGTAGGACATGAGTTTCGCGAGCGCGGCGGGCAGAACCACGAGAAGGCGCTTGCGCTCGATCGTCCGCAGCGTCTCTTCCATCAGTTCACGGAAGGTCTGGACTTCGGGCCCGCCGAATTCATAGGTGATGCCGCCGGTGCCGGTCCGCTCCAGAAGCCGCATCACGCCTTCCGCGACATCCTTCACATAGACCGGCTGGAACTTCGTCGTGCCGCCGCCGATGAGCGGCAGCGCGGGCGAAAAGCGCGCCATCGCGGCGAAGCGGTTGAAGAAATCGTCTTCCGGCCCGAACACGATCGAGGGCCGGACGATCGCCGCACCGGGAAACGCCTCGCGCACGGCCTTCTCGCCGGCTGCCTTCGAGCGCGCATAAGACGAGCGGCTCTCCTCATCCGCGCCGATGGCCGAGATGTGAACGAGCGCGGGAATGCCCGCTTCCGCCGCCGCCTTCGCGATCCGGCCGGCACCCTCCGCCTGCACCGCGCCGAAGGTCTGCCTGCCGCTTTCATGCATGATGCCGACAAGGTTCACGACCGCGTCCGCGCCCATCAGCGCCGCCTTCACGGAAGCCTCGTCGCGGATGTTCGCCTGCACGGGCTCGACCTGTCCGACGACGCCCATCGGCCTCAGGAACATCGCGTCGTTCGGCCGGCGCACCGCGACGCGCACGCGGCAGCCGCGCCGCGCCAGCGCATGGACGATATGGCGCCCGAGGAAGCCCGATCCGCCGAAGACCGTCACCGTGCCGCCCACCGGCAGCGCGCTCTTCATCATCTCCCGGTCGGCACTGTCCACGCTCATCTCGCCTCGCCTTTCGCTCTCTCGTCCGGCCGCCGCCGCCCACAGGCAGGTCGGGGCGGGGCCGCCCGTTTCCCTCCCTTGATAGCCTATGCGGGCGGCGCGGCAAAGGGCGCGGAAAGGCCGATCTTGCCGCGCCCGGCCCCGCCCCCCGGACTGCCCTTTCCATTGACAATATGACGGGCGCTATTTAAGCAACGGCTCACGTGCCCAGGTGGCGGAATTGGTAGACGCACCAGCTTCAGGTGCTGGCGCTCGCAAGGGCGTGGAAGTTCGAGTCTTCTCCTGGGCACCATTCCTTTCTCTTCCCCTCCCCGGGGAGGCCAAGCGGAGCCAGCATATGGCGGTCACGCTGCACAAGGGCGATCTTCCGGAAGGCCTCTCCTTCGGTGCGAGCGTCGCGGTCGATACCGAGACGATGGGCCTCAACCCGGAGCGCGATCAGCTCTGCGTGGTTCAGCTCTCGGCCGGCGACGGCAACGCCCATATCGTCCAGCTCGACCGGGGCACCTACAGCGCGCCCAATCTGCGCGCGCTGATGGGCAATCCCGACGTCCTCAAGATTTTCCATTTCGCGCGTTTCGACGTCGCCATGATCCAGCGCTATCTCGGCGTGGTCACGGCGCCGGTCTATTGCACCAAGGTCGCCTCGAAGCTCGTGCGGACCTATACCGACCGCCACGGCCTCAAGGATCTCGTCAAGGAACTGGCGAACGTCGATCTCTCCAAGCAGCAGCAAAGCTCGGACTGGGGCGCGCACGACCTCACGGAAGCGCAGCTCGCCTATGCCGCCTCCGACGTGCTGTATCTGCATGAGGTCAAGGCGGTGCTGGACGGCATGCTCCAGCGCGAAGGCCGGATGGAACTTGCCAAGGCATGCTTCGCCTTCCTGCCGGTGCGCGCCGCGCTCGACCTTGCCGGCTGGGCGGAAGAGGATATCTTCGCCCATTGAGGGGCGCGGGCCCTTTCGTTGACGCATTATGGAGCTTCCGCGCATACTGAGCGCCCTTTTGGGGGGCGGGCCGCGCGGCGGTTTTTCGCGGCCCGGTGAAGTGGAGCAAGCAAGGCATGAGCCAGCGTACCGGCGACGAACCGGAAGGGTCCGGGGCGGCGAGGCGGCGTCCCGTGCCGCGCACCGGCATCGCCCCGGAGCCGGGCACCGACCGTCCGCTGGAGGGGCGCTACAGCCGCTTCGTCTCGCTGATGAAGATCGTGCTGCCGCTCGGCGCGCTTGTGCTGTTCGGCGTCATCCTGGTCTATTCCGGCGTCTTCAGGAGCAAGGACAAGCTCGACATCGCCTTCCGCGAAATCGACACGAGCCCGAGCGACCTGCGCATGGTGAGCCCGCGCGTCACCGGCGTCACGGAAGACGGTACGCCCTACGTCATCACCGCCGACAATGCGACGCAGGACCCGGCGCGGCCGAACTTCGTGACCTTCGACAACATCCAGGCCGACATGAAGTTCAACGCGGAAGAGGACTGGATGTCGCTCACCGCATCCGGCGGTACCTACAATTCCGAGATGCAGACGCTCGAGCTTGTCGAGAAGATCGACATCTTCACGACCTGGGGCTACGAAATCCACGGCGAGGCGGCGACCATCGATTTCGACGAGGGCGTGCTCCGCAGCGACAGCGAAATCAAGGGACACGGTCCGCTCGGCACCTTGCGCGCGGACCGCATGAAGGCCGAACACGCAACCCAGGTGCTGCGTTTCGACGGCAATGTGAAAATGCTGATCCTGCCGGATCAGCCGGGCGAAGGGGGCGAAGAGTGATGGGCTGGACACGCATGATGCCGGGCGGCGCGGGGGCGGCTCTTCTGGGCCTCGTTCTCACGCTTGGTCTGGCGGCGCCTGCCGCCGCGCAGGGCGCGCTTGGCGGCTTCCGCACCGATCCCGACAAGCCGATCGAGGTGGAGGCGGATTCGCTCGAGGTGCAGGACGCAGAGCACACCGCGACCTTCATCGGCAATGTCCGCGTCGTGCAGGGCGATATCCGGATGAAATCCGACCGTCTCACCGTCTACTACCAGAGCCGGCAACAGGGCGGCGGCTCGCGGATCGAGAAGATCGCGGCCTCCGGCAACGTCCTCGTCTCCTCGCCCGACGAGCAGACCGCGAGCGGCGAATGGGCCAATTACATGGTCGCCACGCGCCAGATCGAAATGGGTAATTCCGTCGTTCTGCGGCAGGGCGGGAACGTCATCCGCGGCTCGAAACTGCTTGTCGATCTGGCGACCGGCCATGCCCGCGTGAGCGGCGGCGCGGGCGGAGAAAATGGCGGAAACGGGCGGGTCAAGGGACTGTTTCAGCCTCCCGCGGAGTAATCAAGACCAAAGAAGGCTTGGTTAATCCCTTCACTTCATACAATTTTAATGCCAAGTGACGTTTGATGGCATTGTTAATGAAGTGGGGTTCCATGACGGGCGATACGGGGACAATCGGAGAGCAGGGGGAGCAGGACGCCGAAACCGGCGGGCCGCACCTTGTCGCCGACAATCCGGGGCTCTGGGTCGAGAAGATCGGCAAGAGCTTCAAGGGCCGTCCCGTGGTGCGCGGCGTCAGTTTCCATGTCCAGCGCGGCGAGGCGGTCGGCCTTCTGGGCCCGAACGGCGCCGGCAAGACCACCGTCTTCTACATGATCACGGGCCTCATCCAGCCCGACTACGGCGTCATCCGGCTCGACGGCCATGACGTCACCGACCTGCCGATGTACCGCCGGGCGCGGCGCGGCATCGGCTATCTGCCGCAGGAAGCCTCGATCTTCCGCGGCATGACGGTCGAACAGAATATCCGCGCGGTGCTCGAAGTGATCGAGCCCGACCGCGACCGCCGGGAGGCGGAACTCGACGACCTGCTCGCCGAATTCTCGATCACGCATCTGCGCCGCACGCCGTCGATCGCGCTGTCGGGCGGCGAACGCCGCCGCGTCGAGATCGCCCGCGCGCTGGCGACGCAGCCCTCCTTCATGCTGCTCGACGAACCCTTTGCCGGCATCGATCCGATCGCCATCGGCGATATTCGCGACCTCGTCGCGCATCTGAAGGATCGCGGCATCGGCGTTCTCATCACCGATCACAATGTGCGCGAGACGCTCGAACTGATCGACCATGCCGTCATCATTCACGACGGCACGGTGCTGATGGAAGGCGACCCGTCCGACATCGTCGGCAATGAAGATGTGCGCCGCCTCTATCTCGGCGAACGGTTCAGTCTGTAGAGAGTTGCGTAGGGGGCTGATACCGAAATGGCACTAGCGCCGAGACTCGAACTTCGCCAGGGGCAATCCCTGGTCATGACGCCCCAGCTTCAGCAGGCGATCAAGCTGCTGCAGCTGTCGAATCTCGAGCTTGCCGAATATGTCGAACAGGAACTGGAGCGCAATCCGCTGCTCGAAGCGAGCACGGGCGAACCCGCTGCCGCCGCCCCCGAGCGCGACGGCCATGAAGGCGAGCGCGAACAGGTCCTGACCTCCGAAACCTCGCTCTCCCTTTCCGAAGACGGGCCGATGCCCGGCCGCGACGGCGACCTCGATACCGACTACGACAACGTCTATGCCGACGAAAGCCGCAGCGACGCGCAGAACGACGCGGCGGCGACCGCGCCCGGCCCGCAGGGATCGGACTGGCAGAGCGTCAAGGGCGGCGGCGGCGGCACCTCCGACGGCGATTTCAGTTTCGAGGCGACGCTGACGCGCGAACCGACGCTCGCCGAACATCTCACCGAGCAGATGAACACCGCGCTCAAGACGGCGGGCGACCGGCTGATCGGCGCCTACCTGATCGACCAGGTGAACGAGGCGGGCTACATGACCGCCGACATCGCCGAGGTCGCCGACCGTCTCGGCACGGATGTCGAGGATGTCGAAGCGGTGCTGCAGGTGATGCAGACCTTCGAGCCCACCGGCATCTGCGCGCGCAACCTGAAGGAATGCCTCGCGCTGCAGCTTGCCGAGCGCGACCGCCTCGATCCCACGATGCAGGTCTTCCTCGATCACCTCGAACTCTTCGCGAAGCGCGATTTCGAGCAGCTGATGAAACTCACCGGCGCCGACCGCGAGGACATCGCCTCGATGGTCGACGACATCCGGCTGTGCGATCCCAAGCCCGGCCATGCCTTCGGCGCCGAGCCCGTCGTTCCCGTCGTGCCGGATGTCTTCATCCGTCCGCGCGCCGATGGAAGCTGGATGGTGGAGATCAATTCGGAAACGCTGCCGCGCGTTCTCGTCAATCAGCAGTATTACGCGGAAGTGACGAAGCTTTCCGGCGACCCGAACGCCAAGGCCTATATCTCCGAATGCCTGAACAACGCGAACTGGCTGGTGAAGAGCCTCGACCAGCGCGCGCGCACCATCCTCAAGGTCGCCTCCGAAATCGTGCGCCAGCAGGATTCGTTCCTCGTCCACGGCATCCAGCATCTGAAGCCCTTGAACCTCAAGACCATCGCCGAAGCGATCTCGATGCACGAGTCGACGGTCAGCCGCGTCACGGCGAACAAGTACATCGCCACGCCGCGCGGCATCTTCGAGATGAAGTATTTCTTCACCTCCTCCATCGCCTCCTCCTCGGGCGGCGCGGCGCATTCGGCGGAATCGGTGCGCCACCGGATCAAGGAGCTGATCGAGGTCGAACGGGCGGACGCGGTGCTGTCCGACGACAACATCGTCGACATTCTGAAAGGCCAGGGCGTGGACATCGCGCGGCGCACCGTCGCCAAGTATCGCGAGGCGCTCAACATTCCCTCTTCGGTGCAGCGCAGGCGCGAGAAGAAGGCCTATGCCTGAGTCTCTCCGGCCCCCTTCACAAGGGCGGCGAGAGGCTTATATGTATCTGAAGATAAAGACGTTTTCCGGTTCTTGAGGCACGCGGTTGACACCCATGATGCCGCCCACTAGTTTCCACGCGCTCAAACGCCCCCGGGGTGAATCCCGGAGGGTCAGGCGGTGGGTCTGGCCGCGGTGGCGGCACGTGCAATGACAAATTCAAGCGCCTCAGGGCCCGCGCGGAAGAAGCGTCCGGCCGGGCCGGGCGTGCAGGGTTTCCTCAAGGACGGGAAGCCGGAACGAACCAAACGGTCAACCGTCTCCGTAGCGTAGTGGCCCCAGGAAGGTCTTTCATGCAGGTTCAGGTAAGCGGCCATCATCTCGATGTCGGAGATGCGCTTCGTACCCATGCGACCGAGCGGCTCGAAGCCGCGGTCACGAAATATTTCGACCGGCCCGTGGACGGCCAGGTGACGTTCACCAAACAGGGCCACGAGTTCCGCGCCGATTGCTCGGCGCATCTGAGTTCGGGTCTGCGCGTCAATGCGCAAGGCGCCGCGAACGAGGTCTATGCCTCGTTCGAAGCCGCCCTCGAACGTCTGGAGAAGCGCCTGCGCCGCTACAAGCGCCGGCTGAAGAACCACAACAACAACAACAAGGCCGAGCTGCCCGCGGAATCCTATCCCTCCTTCGTCATCGAGGCGGGGGACGAGCATGCGGAAATCGCGGAAGACGCGCAGCCGGTCATCATTGCGGAAGGCACGACCGCGATCCCCGTTCTCAGTGTCGGCGATGCCGTCATGCAGATGGATCTGAGCGACGCGCCCTTCGTTGTATTCCGGAGCGGGACGGCCGGGGGGCTCAATCTCGTCTACCGCCGCCCGGATGGAAATATCGGCTGGATAGATACGAGCCGCGATGCTCAAAAGGCTTGAAACACTGAAAGCGAAATCCACCTTTGCGGGCTCTGGCCGCGCATCGGCTGGTGCCGCCCGCGCTGGCACGGCGGAACGAAACGTGCATCTGGCGGTATCGCAGAACAGGAACCGGGTTATGGAGCTTGAAGATCTGGTGCGGCCTGAGGGCGTGATTGCCCATTTGAAGGTCACCAGCAAGAAGCAGGCGCTGCAGGAACTCTCCGAGCGCGCTGCCAAACTGACCGGGCTCTCCGAGCGGGCGATCTTCGAGACGCTGCTCGAACGCGAGCGGCTGGGCTCGACGGGCGTCGGCCAGGGCATCGCCATTCCGCATGGCAAGCTCGGCGACATCGACCGTCTCTACGGCCTCTTCGCACGGCTCGACACGCCGATCGACTTCGAATCCGTCGACGATCAGCCGGTCGACCTCGTCTTCCTGCTGCTCGCACCGGAAACGGCGGGCGCCGATCACCTGAAGGCGCTGGCGCGCATCTCGCGTCTCCTGCGCAACCAGGCCGTGGTCGAAAAGCTCCGTGCCTCGGAAGACGGCGCCGCCCTCTTCGCGATCCTTACCGAACCGGCCGCCACCAACGCCGCCTGAGGCTCTCTTCCCGAGAAGAAAAAGCCCCGCGCTTGATGAAAGCGCGGGGCTTTTCGTTGTTCGCGCCGAGTGGCGTCAGTGGACGCTCACGGGCTCCAGATCGTACTGGCGCGCGCCCGCGAAGGCGGCGTCGCGGTTGTCGAGCACGGCCATGCGCTGGCCGTTCGCGGCATGCACCGCGAAGAGCGGCGTGTCGGCGGGGAGATCGACCTCCGAGCCGAGTTCGCCCGCAAGGTCGGCCGCCAGCACCTCTCGCACATAGACGATGTTCGGCATGCCGGCCTCGGCGAATTTTTCCGGCGTGAGCGCGCGGAAGTCGCTGACGCCCCAGCCTGTCCTGCCCTCTTCCGGGGCTTCGAATTCTGTGTCGTTCTGCATTTTCATGCTCCTTTCCGGCCCCTCCTTGTTCAACGAAGCAAGGGGCTCAAGTCCGTCGCCGGATCGTCAGACCGCATCGCGCTCGACGCGCCGGGAAGCGGGCTTCTCGACCGTCTCGGAAATCTCGATCGTGCGCACGCGGCGCTCGGGTTCGGGTTTTTCGAGGTCGATCATCAGAAGACCATTCTCGAGATGCGCGTGTCTCACCTCGATGCCGTCGGCCAGCACGAATGAGCGCTGGAACTGGCGCGCGGCGATGCCGCGGTGAAGATAGGTGCGCGCGTCGTCGTCGTTCTGCCGGCCACGGATGACGAGCTGATTGTCCTCGACCGTGACTGAAAGCTCGTCACGGGAGAATCCGGCGACTGCCAGCGTGATCCGGAGCGCTTCGCCCCGTTCCGCCTGCCTCTGTTCGACATTGTAGGGCGGATAGCCGTCGGAGGCCTTTACGGCCCGTTCGAGCAATCGTTCCATTTCGTCGAAGCCCAGCAGGAAGGGGCTGTTGAACTGCATCACGCGTGTCATGTCCCAAAGTCCCGTGATCCAAGCGACTTTGCCATTGCGGCCCGCCAGGCGGCGCCGCTTCCCACAAGATGTGGGGATTGCGTCACGCTGTTGCAAGTTCGTGCCTGGCCCGGCGGATACCCGTATTTACCGGTGCTTATGGGGACGAAAAGGCGGGCGCCGCCTTGAAATGGCCGCGCCAGCGCGCGAAGTGAAGGAGGGGAGGCGAATCCAGGCGAAAGCCAAGCGAAGAAGGAAGATTGTCATGCTCAAACTCCCCCCTCTGCCCTATGCCGAAGACGCGCTCGCACCGCATATTTCCGGCAAGACGCTCTCCTTCCACTACGGCAAGCACCACAAGGGCTATGTCGACAAGGCGAACAAGGCGATCGAGGGAACCGAGCTCGAGAAGCTCGACCTCATCGAACTCATCCGCAAGGTTGCGAAGGACAGCAACCAGAAGGGCCTGTTCAACAACGCCGCGCAGGTCTGGAACCACGACTTCTACTGGAACTCGATGAGCCCGAAGGGCGGCGGCAAGCCGAAGGGCGCGCTCGCGAAACAGATCGACAGCGATTTCGGCAGCCTCGACAAGTTCAAGGAGACCTTCAAGGAGAAGGCGGCGGGGCAATTCGGCTCGGGCTATTGCTGGCTCGTGCTCGGCTCCGACGGCAAGCTCAAGGTCTACGGCACGCCGAATGCCGAGACGCCCATCGCCGACACGAAGGACATTCCCCTTCTCACCACCGACGTCTGGGAACACACCTATTATCTCGACTACCAGAACCGGCGGGCCGACTATCTCGAGGCTTTCGTCGAGAACCTCGTGAACTGGGAATTCGCGGAAGCGAATTTCGAGAAGGCGGACCTCCAGACCGCCTGACGCCGTCCCGACCGGCTCGCGCGCACCCGGCTGCGGCCTTTGCCGGCAGCCCGGGGCGCGCCCGCCTCCTTCCGCTCCCGCAGATTCCCGCCCTTTCCGCTCCGGTCTCCCGGCAGAATTGTCACGCCGGAATACCCATATTTTTTGTGTGGGAAAATAGCAGTTGCAGCCTCCAGTTGCGCATGCTATTGCGAGTCATTCTCATGGATAAGGCAGCGGGGGCTGCGGGCAGATTTCATGGACATGACCGCTCCGGACAGGACCATCCGCATGACGAAGGCAGGCTCGACGCCCGCCCTCGACAGCGCGGAGATTTTCCAGGGCGGCCGCGAAATCGTCATTCGTCATGGCGAGGAGATCTACCGGCTCAGACTCACCAACAGCAACAAGCTGATCCTCATCAAATAGAGAAGAAGCGGCCGGCCGCGCGCCGGATCACATAGAAGGCAACCGAGCCAGCCAGACCCGCCGACGCGGGGGCCAGCCAGCCAGGAGTGCTTCCTCACGCATAACTGGGACTGGCATATGAAAACTCGTACGGGGCACCGAACCCTCCACTCACTCCTTCTCGCGACGGCATCTCTCGCCGCGATCTCCACCGCACAGGCGCAGGACACGGCTTCTTCCGAGAGCGAAGAAACGAAACCGCGCGCCACGCAGCTCGACGCCGTCACCTCGACCGCGACGCGCAATCCGACCGCGATCAAGGACGTCGCGGGCACGGTCTCCGTCATCACGGCGGAAGAACTCGAGCGCCGCAACGCGCACACCATGCAGGACATCATCCGCTACGAGCCGGGCGTCTCGGTCGGCAACCAGCCGGACCGCGGCGGCGCGACCAACTTCACCATCCGCGGCATCGGCGGCAACCGTGTGCTCGTTCTCGTCGACGGCCTGCCGACGCCGGACTTTCCGGGCACCAATATCGGCGCGGGCACCTATACGCGCGACTTCGTCGATCTCGACAGCATGAAGCGCATCGAAATCATCCGCGGCCCTTCTTCCGCGCTCTATGGCTCGGACGGCATCGGCGGCACGGTGGGCTACGTCACCAAGGACCCGGCCGACTATCTCGACGGTACGGACAAGGACTGGTACGCAAGCATCAAGGGCGCCTATGACAGCGCCGACGACAGCTTCTCGGAATCGCTGACGGGGGCGAAGCGCGCGGGCAATGTCGAGATGCTCGGCCTCTATACGCGCCGCGACGGCCATGAACTCGAACCGAACAGCAGCGCGACCGTGAACCCGATGGACTACGCGTCCAGTTCGTTCCTCGGCAAGCTCATCTTCAACGGTCTGTGGGGCAACTCGCTGAAGTTCACCGGTCAGTACGACCAGGACGAGGCCGACATCCACCTGCTCACCGACGAAGGCGGGGCGGTCGTCTCGACATCGCCCTTCTTCTTCTCGACAGTGAACACGTCCTACGGCACCGACGAGACCGAGCGCACGCTGCTCAGCATGGAGTACGAGCACAACACGCCGATCGTCATCGCCGACCGAATGACGGCAAAGGTCTTCTACACGAAGGTCGACCGCAACGAGCACACCGAGCAGACGCTCACGGACGGCATCACCAACTACTACCGTGTCTCGGACCTCGACTTCATCCAGGACATCTTCGGCGCCGATCTGCAGTTCGGCCTGGACCGCGAATGGGGCGGTGCCGTGCACAACTTCACCTATGGCGTGACGGTCGACTACACGGAAACCTCGCGCCCGCGCTACCGCATCGAGACGAACCTCACCACCATGACGAGTTCGTCCTTCTTCCCTTTCAACAGCGAAACGTTCCCGAACAAGAACTTCCCCGACACGGACACGACCAAGGCGGGCATCTATGTTCAGGACAGCATCGACATCGGCCGCCTCGGCATCATCCCGGCGGTCCGCTTCGACTACTACCGTCTGAAGCCCTCTATCGATCAACTCTTCCTGAATTCCACGGCGGGCGCCATACCGGTGCACGACCAGAAGGAAACGGAAATCTCTCCGAAGCTCGGCATCACCTACGACGCCACGGAGGAGTACACATTGTTCGCCCAGTATGCGCACGGCTTCCGCGCGCCGCCTTACGACAACGCGAACTTCGCCTTCTCCAATCCGGGCTTCGGCTACGAGATCATCCCGAACCCGGACCTGAAGCCGGAAACGAGCGACGGCATCGAGACGGGTCTGCGCGGCAAGTTCCGCGACGGGTCGAGCTTCTCGACCTCGGTCTTCTACACGATGTATGACGACTTCATCGACACGGTGCTCGTTTCGCCGCCGCCGCCGATCATGACGTTCCAGTATCAGAACCTCTCGAGCGTCACGATCTACGGTGCGGAAGCCAAGGGTGAGTATCGCTTCCTTCCCGAATGGGCGCTCCGGGGCAGCATCGCCTATGCGCATGGCGAGGATGACGACACCGGTGCGCCGATCAACTCCGTCGATCCGCTGAAGGCTGTTGCCGGTCTCGCCTATGAAGGAGACATGTGGGGCGCCCAGCTTTCGGCGATCCACGCCTGGCGTCACGACCGCGTGTCGACACCCGGCAACTTCCAGGCGCCGTCCTATACGGTCGTCGACTTCACGGCCTGGTACGACATGTCGGAGAGCTTCACGGTCAATGCGGGCCTCTTCAACATCTTCGACGAGGAGTACTACAACTCGCAGGATGTGGCAGGCCTCGCCGCCGGCAGCCCGGTCATCGGCCGCTATGCGCAGCCCGGCCGAAATTTCGGCGTCAACGCGACGCTGAAGTTCTGAGGCAGGCATGAGCATGACCGCCACCGCGAGCACGGGCATGACGGGAAGGGATGAGGGCTCCTCGCCTCTCATCCTCTCTCCCCGCGCGCTCCGCTTGCCGGTGGCGGTTTCGCTCCTTCTTCATGCGTCGGTCTTCGCCGGCATTCTTTTCTGGTGGCAGTCGAGCGGCATGCCCGCACCCAATGGACTTCCCGACGGTGTCGCCGTCACCTTCGTCAGTCTTTCCGAGCCCGCCCCCGCCGCGCCTGCAAGGGTTGCGATGCCGGTTGCGGTGTCCCAACCGGAGCCGAAACCCGAGCCTGTGGTCGAACGCCTTCCCGAATCCGCTCCCGCGCCGGCCCCGGCCGTCACGCTTCCCGAACCCGTCGCCAGGCCGCAGCCCGTAGAGGCGCAGCCCACCGCTGACAGTTCCGCTTCGCAATCGTTCCAGACCGCCTCCCTCGCGCCGCCCGATGCGCGCGACGGCACCGGCCAGGGCGCCTCGCTCGGCTTCGAGGATACGGACGGCGACCAGACCGATGATGTCATCATCAGCGAGCCGCGTTACCGCAGCACGCCGCTGCCCTATCCACGCCGCGCGCGCGACCTCGGGCAGGAAGGCACGGCCAGGGTTCGTGTGAAAATCGATCCGCGGGGCCTCCCCGCCGAGGTCATGCTTCTCGAAAGCTCGGGCTATGCGCTTCTCGATCACGCCGCGGTCAAGGCGGTCGGGCGCTGGACCTTCGAGCCCCATCTGCGCGGCGGGCGCCCCGTTTCCGGCTGGGCGGACGTCCCCGTACGCTACGTTCTCAACTGACGTTGATGAAAGGAACCATCATGTCTGACAACTCATCCATCGCGGCCCTGCTTGAACGCCGCAAGGCGATTCTCGCCGAGGAACCCAAACTGCGCGCCCGCAACCTCGCGGAGAAGCTTGGCATCTCGGAAGCGGAACTCGTCGCGCTCGGATCGGCGCAGGCGACCGTCACCCGGCTCCGCCCGGAATGGACCGCCATCATCGGCGCCGTCGGCGGGCTCGGCCGCGTCATGGCGCTGACCCGCAACGAGTCCGTCGTCCATGAGCGCAAGGGCGTCTATGGCGCTCTCGAAGGCGGCGCGCATGTCGGCCTCATCGTCGGCGACGACATCGATCTGCGCATCTTCTTCTCGCAGTGGAAGTCCGGTTTCGCGCAGGTCGAGCGCATGGAGGACGATACGACGCGGCGCAGCCTCCAGTTCTTCGACGCGCAGGGCACTGCGATCCACAAGATCTACCAGACGGACAAGACCGACACCGCCGCCTTCGACGACCTCATCGCGCGCTTCGCGACCGAGGCGAGCCCGCTCGAGATCGCGCCCGCAGCCAATGCGAAGAAGCCGCTTGCCGACAGCGAGATCGACGTCGCCGGTTTCCGCAGCGCCTGGGACGCGATGACCGACACGCATCAGTTCCACGGTCTCGTGAACAAGTTCAAGGTCGAGCGCCTTCAGGGTTTGCGTCTCGCGGGCGCAACCCGTGCCCGGCAGGTGCCGCAGGCGGCGCTGCGCGCCACGCTCGAAACGGCGCGCGAACGCGGCGTGCCGGTCATGGTCTTTGTCGGCAATCCCGGCATGATCCAGATTCACACCGGCACCGTCGAGAACCTGAAGCCGATGGGTCCGTGGTTCAACGTGCTGGACGAAGCCTTCAACCTGCATCTGCGCGAAGACCACATCGCCAGCGCCTGGGTCGTCTGGAAGCCGACGGAAGACGGCACCGTCACCTCGCTCGAACTCTTCGACAAGGCCGGCACGCTGATCGCAACGCTGTTCGGCAAGCGCAAGCCCGGCGTCCCGGAAGACAAAGCCTGGCGCGAGATCGTCAACGGCCTCACGGAAAAGGAAGCGGCGTAAAGGGGCTGATTTCATCCGCACTCCTCGTCAGTCCTCCCACCCTCCCCCTGTGGGAGGGTGGTCCCGATGGCAGATGCAATGTTTGACGACACCTTCTTTCAAGGCAGAGAAAACCAATGAGCCTTCGGAACTCCCGACACCAATTCTTCGCAAGCGCGCTGCTCGCGACAGTGGCACTCACCCTGCCCGCTCACGCAGAGGAACCCCGCATCGTCAGCGTCGGCGGCTCGACCACCGAGATCGTCTACGCGCTCAGCGCGGGCGACACTCTCGTCGGCGTGGATTCCACGAGCCTCTATCCGTCCGTCGCGACAGACCTTCCCGATATCGGCTATGTCCGCCAGCTTTCGGCGGAAGGTCTTCTCTCGCTCACCCCCGACCTCATCCTGGCGGGCGCGGAAGCCGGGCCTCCCGCCGCGCTCCAGCAATCGGCCTCCGCCGGTGTCGAGATCGTGAAGCTCGAGGAAGGCTTCACCCCGGAAGACGTCTATGCGCATGTCGCGACCGTCGGCGCGGCGCTCGGCCGCGAGGACGAAGTCGCGGAGCTCGTCGAAACGCTGAAGGCCGATATCGGCCACGCGCTCGGCGAAGTTGCCGCCGTCTCGTCGAAGCCGCGCGTCCTCTTCATGCTGCAGGCCGGCCGCGGACCGATGCTCGTCTCGGGCAGGCACACGGCGGCCGACGCGATGATCGAGCTGGCGGGCGGCGTCAACGCCGTCACCGAGTTCGACGGCTACAAGCCGTTCTCGCCGGAAGCGGCGACGGTCGCCGCGCCCGACATCATCCTGATGACGGACCAGACGGTCGAGGCGCTGGGCGGCGCGGAGAAGATTCTCACCGACGCCTCGCTCGCACCGACGCCCGCCGCGCGGAACGGCCGGCTCGTCACGATGGACGCGCTCTACCTCGCGGGCTTCGGACCGCGTCTCGGCCATGCCATTCTCGATCTCGCCTCGAAGCTCCATCCGGAACACGACTTCACGCCGCTGCCCGAGCGGCCCTGGACGAAGGCGCAATGACCGACATCGCCGACCCGCGCGCGCACTCGGCGCGCTCTCTCAAATATCCCGCCATTCTCGGCGGGCTTGCGGCGCTGCTCGGTCTCGCCTTCGTCGTCTCGCTCGCGACGGGCGCGGTGCCGGTCAGCGTCGGCGACGTGGTCCGCTCGCTTCTCGGCATGGAGGTCGATCAGCGCACCGCCGCCGTCATCCAGATGATCCGGCTGCCGCGCGCCTTTCTCGCCGTCATCGTCGGCGCCGCACTGGCCGGCGCGGGCGCTGCCTTCCAGGGCCTCTTCCGCAATCCGCTGGCGGACCCGAGTCTGATCGGCGTTTCCGGCGGCGCGGCGCTCGGGGCCGTCGTCATCATCGTCTTCGGCGGTGCCGTGGCTGCCGTGCTTCCCTTTCTTGCATCGCCGCTGCTTCTGCCGCTTGCGGCGTTTGCGGGCGGCATCGGCGCGACCTTCGCCATTCAGGGCCTTGCCCAGTCGCGCGGCCAGGCGGCGACCGCGACGCTTCTGCTCGCGGGCATTGCCATCAACGCGCTTACCTGGGCCTTCACCGGCGTTTCCATCTACATGGCGAACGACGCGCAGATCCGCGACTTCACCTTCTGGAGCATGGGAAGCCTCGCGTCCGGCGGCTGGCAGGAAGTCGGGATTGTCGTTGTCCCCATCGCCGCCGCGCTTGCCGTCATCCTCAGCCGTGCCCGCGCGCTCGACGCCATGCTGCTCGGCGAACGCGAGGCGCTTCATCTTGGCGTGCCCGTCCACCGCCTGAAGCACATCGTCATGATCGCCGCCGCGCTCGCCGTCAGTTCGGCCGTCGCGGTCAGCGGCGTCATCGCCTTTGTCGGCATCGTCGTGCCGCATGTCGTGCGCATGCTGGCCGGTCCCGATCACCGTATCGTGCTGCCGGGCTCCATTCTCGCGGGCGCCACGCTGCTTCTCGTCGCCGACGGTTTCGCGCGCGTCATCGTCGCGCCCAGCGAGCTGCCCATCGGTCTCGTCACGGCCGCCATCGGCAGTCCGTTCTTCCTCTGGCTTCTCATGCGCCGGAAGAAGTCGCTGTGATCCGCGCGACGGACATATCGGTCCTGGCGGGGCGCAAGCGTCTTCTCGACGGCGTGTCCGTTGCCGTGACGCCCGGCCGCGTCACCGCGCTGATCGGTCCGAACGGTGCGGGCAAGTCGACGCTCATTTCCGTTCTCGCGGGCGAGCGCCGTCCGGACGAAGGCGAGATCTTCTTCGAGAACGCGCGGCTCGACACCCGCTCGTCACTCGACATCGCGCGCCGCCGCGCCGTCCTCCTGCAGGAATCCTCTCTCGACTTCGCCTTCACCGCCGAGGAGGTGATCGAACTTGGCCGCCTCCCCTTCGCGGGCACCGAGGCGCAGTTCGACGACCGCGCGGCCGTCGCCGCTGCCGCCCGCATGACGGGCGTCGGCGGTTTCCTCGGCCGCTCCTACCAGACGCTTTCGGGCGGCGAGAAGCAGCGCATCCAGTTCGCCCGCGCCATCGCGCAGATCTGGCGGAACCGTCAGTGGACGGATCGTTCGCCGCGCTACCTGCTGCTCGATGAGCCGACCTCCGCGCTCGACCTCCGCCACCAGCGCATGGTGCTCGACGTCGCCCGCGCGCTGGCCGATGACGGCGTCGGCGTGATCGCCGCGATCCACGACCTGAACCTCGCCGCGGCCTATGCGGACGACGCCGTTCTGCTGCGCGGCGGCCGCCTCGTCGCCTCGGGTCCCGTCGAAAGCGTGATGACGGAAGCCGAACTCGGCGCCTGTTTCGAGGTCGAGGTCGAAATCCTCACCCGCGAGAACGGTCAGCGCGCGATCCTCGTCTGACTTATCCCCGTTTCCGGGTGCCGGCTGGTCGGGGCAGCGAGTCGCTCGTCGCGCGGAGACGGTTTATCCCCGCCGCCCGTGACGCAAAAACCGGGGACAAGTTTCCCGTCCCCGGCTGCGATCTTCATTTGTGACGTTTTGATGACAGTTCAGTGACAGTCGCCGCAAAAGCGGGGATTACTGCCACCCGGCGCGGTCGAAAATGCGCACCGCTTCGGCCTGATTCACGCCAAGCGCGCTCGCGTTTATCTCGTCTTCCCTGAAGCCGTCCGTACCCGGAACGGGGGACGTCTCGCTCACGCCGGGAACCGCCGTGTATTCGTGGTTCTGCTCGGTGAAGGCAAGCTGCGCCCAGTCGCTCGTCAGGAACTCGATGAACCGGATCGCGTTCTCGCGGTTCGGCGCGTGCTTCAATACGCCCGCGCCGGAAATGTTCACATGCGTGCCGCGCCCGTCCTGGTTCGGAAAGATGAGGCCGACTTTTTCCGCCGCCGCGCGTGTGTCCGCGTCATCCGATCCGAGCATGCGTCCCACGTAGTAAGTGTTCACCAGCGAGATGCGGCATTCGCCCGCGCCCACGGCTTCGATGTTCGCCGTGTCGTTGCCCTGTGCGGGCCGCGCGAAATTCGCGACGACGCCTTTCGCCCAGTTCTCCGCCGCTTCCTTGCCTTCGTGTTCGATGATCGAGGCAAGCAGGGAGATGTTGTAGATATTGGACGAAGAGCGCATGCAGATGTCGCCCTTGTGCGACGGGTCCGCGAGGTCGTCATAGGTCTCGAGTTTCTCCGGACGTCCGTCCGCCTTCGTATAGATGATGATGCGCGCACGCTTCGAGAGACCGAACCAGAGTCCTTCCGGATGACGCAAATGGTCGGGAATCCGTTTCTCAAGAATGTCGGACTGCACCGGCGAAAACAGGTCCTTCTCTTCCGCGCGCCAGAGCCGTCCGGCATCGACCGTGATCAGAAGATCGGCGGGGCTGTATTTTCCCTCGCGCTCGATCCGCGCGATCAGTTCGTCGCTGTCGCCCTCGATGAGGTTCACGGCGATCCCCGTCTCTTCCGTGAAGCGGTCGTAAAGCGAAAGGTCCGTGTCGTAGTGACGGGCTGAATAGATGTTGACCTCTTTCGTCTCCGCGCGCGCGGCGATCGCGACCGTTGCGCTCATGGCGATGACGAGGATGGCGGCAAGCAGACGGAACATGAGGGAATCCGGGGTTTTTTCTTGATAACGCTTTTCATTTGCACCCTAGCCGCGCGCAGGATGCTGCGCAAGGCCATGCAAATGGGCATTCCGTCGCATCAGGCTGAAAAGGCGAAGGTTCCTGCGGGATCGAAACGGACGGCGACGGACGCATCGACGGCAAGCCCGTCCAGCGCGGGCACGCGGGCGCGCAGCGGCTCAAGCGCGCCGAAACTTTCGCTCATCAGCAGCACGAGCCAGTCGCGGCCGAGAAAGCGTATGTCGCCGATCCGGAAGTTGCTTTCCTTGCCGCTCGCCGGCGCGAGCGTCACCGCTTCCGGACGCACGATCACTTCGACCTTCGCGCCATTCGTGAAACCCGGCACGGGAACGGGACCGTAAGCCGTGATGGCCACACCGTCCTCGATGACGGCGGGAAACCGCTGCGCCTCGCCGAAGAGCGATGCGACGAGTGCGCTTGCCGGATTGGCATAGAGTTCTTCCGGCGTCGCGCATTGCGCAATACGGCCGCCTTCCATCACGGCGATGCGGTCGGCGATTTCCATTGCCTCCACGGGATCGTGCGTCACCACCAGCGTCACGACCTCCGCCTCCTTCAGCGCGCGGCGCGCTTCCTCGCGCAAGGCGCGGCGGCGCGTGACATCGACGCTCGCGAAAGGTTCGTCGAGCAGCATGGCCGAGGGCGACGGCGCAAGCGCACGGGCAAGCGCGATGCGTTGCTGCTGTCCGCCTGACAGCGTGTGCGGATAGCGCGTCTCGAAGCCCGCGAGACCGACCGATGCGAGCCGTTCTGCGACGATGGCGCGGATCTCTTCCTTCGGCCGCTTCGCCAGTCCGAAGCCGATGTTCTCGGCAACCGTCAGATGCGGGAACAGCGCGTGGTCCTGAAACACCATGCCGAAGGAGCGCTTCTCCGGCGGCACGTCGCGGCCCGGCGTTGCGAGCACCGCGCCGCCGAGGTCGATGCTGCCTTCCTGCAATGTCTCGAGCCCCGCCGCGAGCCGCAGCAGCGTCGTCTTGCCGCTTCCCGACGGTCCGAGCAGGCACAGAATCTCTCCAGGCCGCGCCTCCAGCGTCACGCCGGAAAGCACCCGATGGTCGCCATAGCTGTGTCCGACGTTCCGGAACGCCAGGGACATGAAAACACCTCGCCGGGCAGGGACTTGACCAGTCTTCTGCAAATGCGTAGCAAAATTACTTTGCCGCCTCGCGCGGTATTTGTCACAACTGCGCCATGTCAGTCACGGAAAAAGATCGGATCCCCCCCGTTCCCGCCTTCGGGGGCGCTGTCCGGCCGCGCCACGGCACGGGCTGGACCGTCGCAGCGCTCGCCGTCGCCGCCGTGCTGCTGCTTCCCTCTCTCACCGTGCTCTGGAGCCTCACCGCGCCGCCAAGCGAGAACTGGGCGCATCTCGGCTCGACGGTGCTGCCCGGCTACATCCTCAACACGCTGAAGCTGATGGCGCTTGTGGCGATCATGACCGCGATGATCGGCGTCGGCACGGCATGGCTCACCGTGACCTCGACCTTTCCAGGCCGCGCGATCCTGAGCTGGGCACTGGTGCTGCCCCTCGCGACGCCGGGCTACATCGTCGCCTACGTCTATACCGACCTTCTTTCGTTTGCGGGGCCGGTGCAGTCGGCGTTGCGCGGCGTGACGGGCTGGCACACGGGCGACTACTACTTTCCACCGGTCCGTTCGCTGCCGGGTGCGGCGATCATGCTGAGCCTCGTTCTCTACCCATACGTCTATCTCCTTGCGCGAGCCACCTTTCAGCGGCAGTCGGCGGCGCTGTTCGACGCCGCGCGCAACCTCGGCGCAAAGCCGTGGCGCGCCTTTCTCCGCGTCGCGCTTCCCTGCGCACGTCCCGCGATCGCCGGCGGCCTCGCGCTGGTGCTGATGGAAACGATTTCCGATTTCGGCGTGGTCGATTATTTCGCCGTGCAGACGCTCACCACCGGCATCTTTCGCACCTGGTTCAGCCTCGGCGATCCGGTGTCGGCCGCGCAGATCGCCGCCTGGCTCTTCATCTTCGCCATTGCGCTCGTCTTCGCCGAGATGGCGAGCCGGCGGGGCCGTGTCGCCAATCCGCTGGCGCGCGACATGCCCTCGCGGCCGCGCCGTCTTGCCGGGCTTGCCGCCGCCGGTGCGCTTCTCGCCTGCGCCCTTCCCGTCCTTCTCGGCTTCGTCGTTCCCGCCGCCGTTCTGCTCCGCTATGCCGTTGTCGCAGGCGATCCGCTGCTCGGCCGCAACTTTCTCGACTTCGCGTGGAACAGTCTCACCGTTGCCGCCATCGCCGCAGCCATTGCGACGGTCCTCGCGCTGCTTCTCGCCTATGGCGAGAGGCTGCATCCGACGCGGTTCAATCGCATTTCGATCCGTCTCGCGACCCTCGGCTATGCGCTGCCCGGCGCCATGATCGCCATCGGTATTCTCACTCTCTCGACCGATATCGATCGCCTGTTCGCCGACATGCTGAGCGACGGGCTCGGCGTGTCGCCCGGCCTGCTGCTCACCGGCTCCGTTGCCGGTCTTGTCTTTGCCTATGTCGCGCGGTTTCTCACTGCTGCCTACAATGCGGCTCATAGCGGTCTCGAGAAAATCCACCCGACGCTCGATGCCGCGGCGCGCAGCCTCGGTGCGGGGCCGCGCCGCGTGCTGGCGGCCGTTCACATTCCCCTGCTGCGCGGCGCGCTTGCGAGCGCCGCCCTCATCGTCTTCATCGACGTCATGAAAGAGTTGCCCGCGACACTGTTGCTGCGCCCTTTCAATTTCGAGACGCTGGCGACACGCACCTACCGTCTCGCTTCCGACGAGCGGCTGGCGGAAGCGAGTACGGCCGCTCTTGCCATCGTCGTCCTCGGCGTCATCCCGACGATCCTGCTCAGCCTTTCCATATCGCGGGGTGCGACCAGAGAAGCGCTCGCGCCGCCAAACACGGAAAAGTGAGCCGTCCAGCGTCTCGGAAACGCCGCTCTCGCCCGAATTCGGCGGACCCGCAGCGAAACTGACGTTATTGTCATAAAATCATCCGGCAAACTGGCGATTATCGTCCGTTTGCAACCGGTTTCATTCTGGAGTGTCCATGCATCGGCTTGTTCTGGCCCTGGCAGCGAGCATCTGTTTCTCGGCACCCGCATGGGCGCAGGGGGAATCCCAGAACGTGATCGTGGCGCGCGCGGTGGCCGACCGTTTCGTCGATCCCGTGGAAGCGCTCGGCACGACCTTCTCCAATGAAAGCGTCGTCATCACGGCAAGCGTTTCGGACAAGGTCACCGAGATCCTTTTCGAAGACGGCCAGACCGTCGAGGAAGACGCCCTTCTCGTAGCGCTTCGCCGCGACGAACAGCGTGCCGCCCTCGCCGCCGCCGAAGCGGTGCTGGCGGAACGCCGCACCGCCTATCAGCGGGCAAAGGAACTCGAAAGCCGGCAATATACGACGACGGCACAACTCGAGGAGCGTCTCTCGGCACTTCGTGAAGCCGAAGCCAACCGCGATGGCGCCGCCGCGCGTCTCGCCGACCGCGAAATCCGCGCGCCCTTCGAAGGCGTCGTCGGTCTGCGCAATATCAGCGTCGGGACATTGGTGACGCCGGGCGACACCATCACGACGCTCGACGATCTTGACCCCATCAAGCTCGACTTCACGGTACCCGCCGCCTATCTCTCGACGATCAGACCCGGCCTCGAGATCGTCGCGACGACCACAGCCTTGCCCGATATCGAGTTTCGCGGCGAGGTGCACAGCGTTTCGACACAGGTCGACCGCATCACACGCTCGATCACCGCGCGCGCCCTGATCGGCAATCCGGACCATGCGCTGAAGCCGGGCCTGCTCATGACCGTGCAGCTTTTGAAGAACCCTCGCAGCGCCATCGTCATTCCGGAGGAGGCTCTTGTCCCCGTCGGCGAAACCAACTCCGTCTTCCTCATCGAAGGCGACACGGCAATACGGCGCGAGGTCGAGATCGGCGCGCGACGGCCCGGAGATGTTGAGATTCTGAGCGGTCTCCAGGAAGGCGACCTTGTCGTCACGCATGGCACGATGCGGCTTCGCGACGGACAATCGGTCAATATCGTCAAGGAACAGAAGGCAGGCCGTACCATCGGGCGGCTGATCGACGAAACCTCGACCGTTCGATAGGAGAGGAAGCGGATGAAGCTTTCGGACATCTCCGTTACGAGACCGGTTTTTGCGGCCGTCATCAGCCTGCTTCTCGTCGCTTTCGGGCTGGTCGCGTTCGACCGTCTGCCGCTGCGCGAGTATCCCGATATCGACCCGCCCGTCGTTTCGATCACCACGGATTATCGCGGTGCCGCCGCCGCCGTGATCGAGACCCGGATCACCGAACCGATCGAGGAGCGTATCGCCGGCATCGAGGGCATCGCCTTCATGGAATCGTCGAGTTCCGACGGGCGTTCGCGCATCACCATCGAGTTCAATCCCGGCCGTGACGTCGACGCCGCAGCGAACGACATTCGCGACCGCGTGTCCGGTATCGTGGACGACCTGCCGACCGAGGCCGACCCGCCGGACATCCGCAAGGAAGATTCGAGCGACGATGTCATCATGTGGCTCAATCTCGTCAGCGACCGCATGAGCGTGCTCGAAATGACGGATTATGCCGAGCGGCACATCGTCGACCGTTTCTCGACGCTTGACGGCGTAGCGCGCGTCCGTCTCAGCGGCGAGCGAAGCTATGCCATGCGCGTCTGGCTCGACCGAACGGCGCTCGCCGCACGGAGGCTGACGGTCGGAGACGTCGAGGAAGCGCTGCTCGCCGAGAATATCGAACTCCCGGCCGGAAATATCGAATCCGCGCAGCGCCAGTTCACGGCGCGCGTCGAGCGCAACTTCCGCACGGAGCAGGATTTCCGGCAGCTCGTTCTGTCGCAGGGCGGGGATGGCTATCTGGTGCGGCTCGGCGACGTCGCGCGGGTCGAGCGCATGGCAGCGGAAGATCGAACGTCGTTTCGCGGCAACACCGTGCCGATGATCGGTGTCGGCATCATCAAGCAGTCGACGGCGAATACGCTCGACGTGACCCAAGCCGTAAAGAAAGAGGCGGCGCGGCTGGCAACCACGCTTCCCGACGGCATGGAGTTCAAGCAGAGCTACGATACGAGCGTCTTCATCGAAGGCGCGATCAGCGAAGTCTACAAGACGCTGAGCATCGCCATAGCGCTCGTCGTGCTCACGATCTTCGTCTTTCTCGGCAGCGCCCGAGCGACCCTCGTTCCCGCCGTCACCGTGCCCGTCTCGATCATCGCGACCTTTCTCGTCCTTTATGTGCTCGGTTTTTCCGTCAACCTGCTGACGCTTCTCGCGCTCGTGCTCGCCATCGGCCTCGTCGTTGACGACACGATCGTGGTTCTCGAAAATATCTACCGCCGCATGGAGGAAGGCGCGACGCCGCTTGTTGCCGCCTATCGCGGCGCGAGGCAGGTGGGCTTCGCCGTCATCGCGACCACAATCGTGCTGATTTCCGTGTTTGTACCGCTCGCCTTCATCGAAGGATCGGTCGGGCGGCTGTTTTCCGAATTCGCGATTACCATGGCGGCGGCTGTCGCCTTTTCCAGCCTTGTCGCGCTCAGCCTTTCGCCAATGCTGTCTTCGAAAGTTCTGAAACCGACATCCAACCGCACGAAACTCAATATCGCGGTCGACGATGCGTTCGAACGAACGAAGGGCTGGTATGCCTCGGCGCTGGAGCGCACCCTGCAGCGGCCTGCCGCCGCCTTCGGCGCGCTCGGGCTTCTTGCGGTCGCGGCCTATGGCCTCTTTCTCATCATTCCTTCCGAATACGCGCCGAAAGAGGATCGCGGCGCCTTCTTCGTGATGGTGAACGCGCCGGAGGGTTCATCCTACGACTACATCAAGGCCTATATGGACGAGATCGAGGAGCGGATGATGCCGCTTGTCGAGAATGGCGAGATCAATCGCCTGCTCGTCCGCGCGCCGCGCTCTTTCGGCAATACCGCGACGTTCAACTCCGGCATCGTGATCGCCGTTCTCAACGACTGGAGCGAACGGCGGTCTGCCTGGGAGATCATGGACGATGTGAAGGCACGAACGGCCGATCTGCCGGGCGTCACGACGTCGCCGGTGATGCGCAGCGGCTTCGGCGGCGGGACGTCGAAACCCGTCCAGTTCGTGATCGGCGGCGGCACCTATGACGAGCTCCGTGATTGGCGCGACACTCTCCTTGCCGCCATCGACGAGGACAATCCGGGCCTCACCAATATCGACAATGACTACAAGGAAACGAAGCCTCAGCTTCGCGTGGAGATCGACCGCAACAGCGCAGGCGACCTCGGCGTCACCGTCGGCAATATCGGACGTACGCTGGAGACGATATTCGGCTCGCGGCGCGTCACGACTTTCATCGATGACGGCGAGGAATACGACGTCATTCTCGAAGGCGAGCGCTCCTCGCAGCGCACGCCGAGTGACATGAGCAATCTTTTCGTGCGCTCCGAACGATCGGGTGAACTGGTGCCGCTCGCCAATCTCGTCAAGGTGAGCGAGATTGCCGGCCCGTCGAGCCTCAACCGCTACAACAGGGTGCGCGCCATTACCATCGAAGCCGACCTCGAAGACGGCTACACGCTCGGCGAGGCGCTGGACTATCTGGAAACCCTGACCCGCGAGAAGCTCCCCTCCGGCGTCACCATCGACTATCGTGGCCAGTCGCTCGACTTCGAGAACTCGGGAAGTGCCCTCGCTTTCATTTTTGTCCTCGGCGTCGTTGTCGTGTTCCTGGTGCTGGCAGCGCAGTTCGAGAGCTTCATCCATCCGCTCGTCATCATCACGACGGTGCCGCTCGCGATTGCAGGCGGCCTGTTCGGGATCTGGGTCGCAGGCGGCACGATCAATCTCTACACGCAGATCGGCCTCATCATGCTTGTCGGCCTCGCCGCGAAGAACGGTATCCTGATCGTCGAATTCGCAAACCAGCTGCGCGACGAAGGACGGGACTTCCGTGCCGCGCTGATCGAAGCTGCTGGGATCCGCCTCCGCCCGATCCTGATGACGGCCATAACGACGGTGGCGGGCGCGATACCGCTCATCCTGTCGTTCGGCGCGGGTGCGGAAACCCGCATGGCCATCGGCGTGGTGATCTTCTCCGGCGTGATCGCGACCACGGCGTTCACGCTTTTCGTGGTGCCCGTCGCCTATCAGGCTCTCGCCCGGGGCACCGGCTCGCCGAGCGACACGCAACGCAGGCTCGACGAGGAAATGACGATGGTGGACAGGGGCGGTCATCGGCCAAGGCCCATGGAAGGGGCGGAGTAACGCGCCCCGGGCCTTGACTTTCTTCTCCGGCGAACGAGGTCACTGGCATGGACTGGATTGGCGCAAGACGGAAATACCTGACCCGGCCTGTGTTCGCATGGGCGAACAAGGCCCTGCCGAGCATGTCGGATACCGAGCGCGAGGCGCTCGAAGCGGGCGATGTCTGGCTCGAGGCGGAACTCTTTACCGGCAATCCCGACTGGCAGCAGCTTCTCGATACGCCGCGGCCGCAATTGAGCGCCGAAGAACAAGCGTTCATGGACGGGCCGGTCGAAGAGCTCTGCGGCATGATCGACGACTGGAAGATCACCTGGGAGGACGGCGACCTGCCGGCGGAGGCCTGGGATTTCATCCGGCAGAACCGCTTCTTCGGCATGATCATCCCGAAGAAATATGGCGGTCTCGAATTCTCCGCCTTCGCCCATTCGGAAGTGATCCGCAAGATCTCGAGCCGTTCCGCCACGGCCGCCGTGACGGTGATGGTGCCGAATTCGCTCGGCCCGGGCGAATTGCTGCTGCAGTTCGGAACGGAAGAGCAGCGCGAATACTGGCTGCCGAAGCTCGCGCGGGGTGAGGAGATTCCGTGTTTCGGTCTCACCAGCCCGGAAGCGGGATCGGATGCGGCGTCCATGATCGACAGCGGCGTCATCTGCCGCGACAGGTTCAACGGCGAGGAGGTTCTCGGCATTCGCCTCAACTGGCGCAAGCGCTACATCACGCTTGCGCCCGTCGCCACTGTTCTCGGTCTCGCCTTCAAGCTGCGCGACCCGGACAGACTTCTGGGCGATACCGAAGACTACGGCATCACCGTCGCGCTCGTGCCGACGGACCTTCCCGGCGTGACCGTCGGGCGGCGCCACCTGCCTTCGTTCCAGATGTTCCAGAACGGCCCTGTCGAAGGTGAAGACGTTTTCATCCCCCTCGACCACGTGATCGGCGGCAAGGAACAGGCAGGCCAGGGCTGGAAGATGCTGATGAGCGCACTTGCGGCGGGCCGCGGCATTTCGCTCCCCTCTCTCTCCGCGGCCGCTGCTGCTTTCTCGGCGCGGACCTCCGGCGCGTACGCGCGCGTGCGCGAACAGTTCAACCTGCCCGTCGGGAAGTTCGAAGGCGTGCAGGCGCGGCTGGGACAGATCGCGGGCACGGCCTATCTCCTCGATGCTGCGCGGCGGCTCACCTGCGCCGGGCTCGACGGCGGCCGCAAGCTCGCCGTCATCTCCGCCATCATGAAGGCGCAGGCGACGAACCGCATGCGCCAGGCGGTGAACGATGCGATGGACATTCATGCGGGCAAGGCCGTGATCGACGGCCCGTCGAACTATCTCGGCAATCTCTACCGCGCCGTCCCCGTCGGCATCACCGTCGAAGGTGCGAACATCCTGACGCGCAACCTCATCATCTTCGGACAGGGCGCCATTCGCAGCCATCCTCACCTGCTGAAGGAGATGCAGGCTCTGGAAGAAGAGGACCGGGAGACGGCGCTCGAGAAATTCGACGGGGCCTTCTGGCATCATGTCGGGCACGGGTTCAAGACGCTCGGCCGCGCATGGGCGCGCAACTGGACGGGCGGCCTGTTCGCACCGGCGCCGAAGGCCGGCAAGGCCAGCCGTCACTACCGTCAATTGTCGCGCCGCGCCGCGAGCTTCGCGCTGACCGCGGATTTCGCCCTGCTCACGCTTGGCGGAGCGCTGAAGCGCAAGGAAATGCTTTCCGCGCGCCTCGGCGATATTCTGTCCGAGCTCTATCTCCTCTCCGCGGCGCTGAAGCGCTGGGAGGACGAAGGCCGGAAATCCGAAGACCTGCCTCTGCTCGACTGGTGCATGGCCGATGGGCTGGCGACCATCGACCGGAGTTTCGCGGAAGTCTTTGCGAATCTGCCGAACCGGTTCTTTGCGGCCATCGCGCGCTTCGTCATTCAACCCCTCGAGGCAGGACGACGCGGTCCGAAAGACAGGCTCACCATGCAATGCGCTGAGCTTCTTCTTGCTCCGTCCGAGACCCGGGACCGATTGACCTCCGGCCTCTATCTCGGCCGGGGCGAAGACGCTGTGGCCACGCTTGAAGAGGCCTTCGCGCTGTCCGTCCTCACGGAAAGGGCACGGGAAACCATGCGCAAGGCGGGCATAGACGAGCCCGAGACCGCCGTCGCCAATGGCGACATCACGAACGAGGAGGCGGCGCAGATATCGAACTACCGTGCCGTTCTCGCGCGTGTCGTCGCGGTCGACGATTTTGCCCCGGCAGAACTCTCGCTTCACGCGACTCCGACGAACGAGGAACCCCGCCCCGTCCGGGCGGCGAATGCCTGAAGAACGGAAGAACGGCAAGCCGCAAACTGGTATCATGGAATGAGAGTCGGCGGGTTTCCCTCATAATATGGTGCAGCACGGCGTGTCTTCAGGTCCCGAAATCTTCGAGGATGCTTCGGCGATTGCCGATGCGATCATTTCGCGTGTCGGCAAGCGGATCGTGCTCGCCTTGCCGCTTGGGCTCGGCAAGCCGAACCACATGGTCAACGCGCTTGTCGAACGCGCCATCGCCGATCCCTCCATCTCCCTCCAGATATTCACGGCGCTTACGCTCGAAGTGCCGCGCGTGTCGAGCGAACTCGAACGCCGTTTCATGGGACCGATACTGAAGAGGCTCTTCGAGGGCTATCCCGATCTTGCCTATGCAGATGCACTGCATGCGGGAACGCTTCCGGCGAACATCCAGGTCAACGAATTCTTCATGCAGGCGGGCAAGTGGCTCAACTCGCCGCGCCAGCAGCAGAACTACATCTCGGCAAACTACACACACGCGCTCCGCTACGTTCTCCAGACGAACGTCAACGTCGTCGGCCAGCTGGTCGCGCCGTCGCAAGCGCGAGACAGGTTCAGCCTCAGCTGCAATCCGGACATCAGTGTCGACCTCCTGGAAGCGCGGCAGGAGGGACGCGCCGATTTCATCTTCGCGGGAGAAACCAATGCCGAACTTCCCTATATGGGCGGCGCCGCGGAAGTCGGCGCAAGCGCATTCGATCTTCTGCTCGACAGTGCGAAACTCCAGTTCCCTCTTTTCGCGCCGCCCCGCGAGCCTGTAACACCAGCCGATTATGCCATCGGCCACCACGTCGCGAGTCTCGTTCCCGACGGCGGCACGCTCCAGATCGGCATCGGGTCGATCGGCGATGCGGTGGGACAGTCTCTGGTGCTCCGCCATCGCGACAACATGGCGTTCAGACAGACACTTGAAAGGCTCGGCGGCATCGGCCCCGAGCGTCGTTCGTTTGACGAAGGGCTCTACGGCGCGAGCGAGATGCTCGTCGAATGTTTCCTCGATCTGATCGAAGCCGGTGTCGTGAAACGCGAGGTCGACGGCGTCCTCGTGCATGGCGGCTTCTTTCTCGGCTCCCGCGGCTTCTACCGAAAACTGCGTGAGATGACGCCGGCTCAGCGCGCAAAGATCGCGATGGTTCCCGTCGCCTTCGTGAACGACCTGCTTGGCGAGGAAGAGAGAAAGCGCGCCGCACGAAAAGGTGCCCGTTTCGTCAACACGGCAATGATGGCGACGCTGACCGGCGCCGTCGTTTCGGACGGCCTCGAAGACGGACGCGTCGTCAGCGGCGTCGGCGGGCAGTACAATTTCGTCGCGCAAGCCTTCGCGCTCGAGGACGCGCGCTCCGTCATCACCCTTCGCGCAACGCGCAACAAGGACGGGCAGACGATGTCGAACATCGTCTGGTCCTATGGGCACACCACGATCCCGCGTCATCTCCGCGACATCGTGGTGACCGAATACGGCGTTGCGGACCTGCGCGGCAAGACGGACGGCGAGGTCGCCGCCGCCATGCTCTCCATCGCCGACTCGCGCTTTCAGGAGGAGTTGCTCGCCAAGGCGAAAAAGGCCGGCAAGATCGCCCGCAGTTACGAGATACCCGAGCGTCATCGTCACAACACGCCCGCACATATCCGGAAAGGGCTGGCGGACGCACAGGAGAAAGGCCTGCTGCCCCTCTTTCCGTTCGGCAGCGACTTCTCGGATGTAGAGCAGGCGTTGATGCCGGCGCTTGGCAAGCTTCGCAACGCAGGGCGCCGCGATCTCATGGGATTTGCCTTGCGCAGCGGTCCGGAAACCGACGCCGCAAAAGTCGGCCTCGACCGGATGGGGCTGGCGGCCCCCTCCGGCTTGAAGGAGCGGATTTATCGCCGCCTGATCCTCGCCGCAATGGCTGCCGGGGACTGGCAAACCTCCGCATCCTGAGACGTCCGGCCCTTGATTGCAGGCCCTTCCACTCCCCATCTACCGATTGGCGAGAGGGAGGGAGGTCCGGGACGCATCCCATTATTTTCTATAATCAGCCTTTGGGCACCGATTGGCCAATGTCCGCGTGTTGCGGCCATACCGCACTGCGAAAAAACACAGCCGAAAATGCGGAAAATCGGGGCAACGCCCTTGGATTCAGCTCCTTACGCCCATATATAGCGCCGATATATCGATCCAATATAGATGCCGATGCCCTCCGCAGGTTGACGCAGGGATACTTTATCGATGCACGTGACCACGCTTTGTCTGGGTGCCCTCGTCTTCGGCGATGCAACCGGCTACGAAATCAACAAGATGTTCGAGGATGGCCCCTTCAGTCATTTCCTCGATGCGAGCTATGGCTCCATCTATCCCGCCCTGACACGGCTGACCGAAGAAGGGTTCGTCACCTGCAAGGCGGAACCGCAGGAACGGCGCCCGGACAAGAAGGTCTATTCGCTGACCGACAAGGGCCGTGAGCAGTTGAGCGATGCGCTCGGGCGGCAGCTCGCGCCGGACAAGTTCCGCTCCGAATTCCTGTTCACCGTTCTTTTCGCTCACCTGCTTCCCCGCAGCCGTGTGCGCGCGCTCGTCGACCAGCGGCTTGCCGCCATGAAGGAGAAGGCCGCGCAACTTTCCGAGCCTCAGGAAGACGATACGCCGGGCATGGATTTCGCGCGGCAATACGGACATGCCGTTTTCACTGCCTCCATCGATTTCCTGGAACGCAACCGGCATCAGATCGAAGAAATCGCAACCGAAGAAAAAGCACATGCTTGAACGTCAGAAGAATTTCATAACAAGGATGACCGGCGGGCGGCTTCACCGTTCCCACTACATCGCCATCGGCATCGCGGTTGCGATCGGGCTCTGGTTCATGACCGGAATAGTTGGTGGCGGCGACAGCAACGGCAACGACCTCACAGCAGCGGAAGCGGATGCCGCCAACAACGCGGCGACCCGTGTGCGGGTGGCGGAGTCGACCGCCGCGATGCGCCAGAGCTTCATCACCATTCGCGGCCGCACCGAGGCCAAGCGCGCCGTGGAAGTGCGCGCCGAGACGCAAGGCACCGTCACGGAACTGCCCGTCGAAAAGGGCGAGCGCGTGAAGGAAGGCGACGTTCTCTGCCGCCTCAAGCTGGATGCGCGCGACGCGCAGCTTGCCGAGGCAAAGGCACTCGTCAAACAGCGGCAACTCGAATACGACGCCTCGCGCCAGCTTGCTGAAAAAGGCTGGCGGGCGCCGACGGTTGCTGCCGGTTCCAAGGCGGCGTACGACGCGGCGCAGGCTCGTCTCAAGCAGATGGAAATAGAGGTCGGCCAGACGAAGATACTCGCACCCTTCGACGGCGTCTTCGACGCGCGCCCCGTCGAGGTCGGCGACTATATGCGCGTCGGCGACGTCTGCGGGCTCGTTGTCGAACTTGATCCGCTCCTCGTTGCCGGACAGGTCTCCGCAGACAAGGTGAGCGCACTCGATATCGGCGTGCCGGGCAAGGCGCGCCTCGTCACAGGGGAAGAAGTCGAGGGCAGGATTCACTTCGTCGCCAAGACGGCAGATCCCGCCACCCGTACTTTCCGTGTCGAACTCGAGGTTCCGAACAAGGATTTCTCGATCCGCGCCGGCATCACCGCGGAAATCGTCGTGCCCGGCACGGAAGTGCTCGCGCACCGGATTCCAAGCGGCGTGATCGCGCTCAACGACAGCGGTGTCGTCGGCGTGCGCACCGTCAACGAGGAAGGCCGCGTCGCCTTCACCGCGGTCCGGCTGATCGACGATACGCCGGAAGGATTGTGGGTGTCGGGCCTGCCCCGCACCGTCACGCTCATTACCGTCGGTCAGGACTACGTGACCGAAGGCCAGAAGGTCGAGGCAGTACAAGCCAACAAGGTTGGAGCGGCGCTGTGACATCCGCCATCGAAGCCATACTGGGACGCACCCGCACCGTCATGACCACGATGGTGCTGCTGGTCGCGGCCGGCGTCATCTCCTTCATCACGATCCCGAAGGAGGCCGATCCGGACATTCCCATTCCGATCTTCTACGTCTCCATCGTGCATCACGGCATTTCGCCGGAGGACGCGGAACGGCTGCTCATCCGGCCGATGGAAACGGAACTGCGCTCGCTGGAAGGCCTGGAGGAGATCACGGCCATCGCCTCCCAGGGGCATGCCGGCATCCTGCTCGAGTTCGACGTGAATTTCGACAAGGACGCCGCGCTTCAGGATGTGCGCGAGAAAGTCGATATGGCGCGGGCGGAACTTCCGGGCGACACCGAAGAGCCGACCATTCGCGAATTCAACACGTCGCTGTTTCCCGTCCTGATCGTCACGCTGTCGGGCGACGTTCCCGAACGCGCGCTCTACAATGCGGCGCAGAGCCTGAAGGACGAAATCGAGGCAATACCGACCGTGCTCCAGGCCGAGCTCGTCGGACATCGCGAGGAACTGCTGGAAGTCGTCATAGATCCGGCGAAGCTCGAGTCCTACAACATCTCGCAAAGCGAGCTCATCAACGTCGTCTCTCTGAACAACCGTCTGGTCGCCGCCGGCAATATCGACACCGGCCAGGGACGCTTCTCGGTCAAGGTGCCGGGCCTCTTCGAAGAACGCGAGGATGTTCTCAACCTGCCGATCAAGACCTCCGGCGAGGGTGTCGTCAAGCTTTCGGACGTCGCGGACATTCGCCGTACCTTCAAGGATGCGGACGGGTATGCACGGTTCAACGGGCACCCGGCAATCGCCATCGAGATCACCAAGCGGATCGGCACCAACATCATCGACAACAATGTTCAGGTACGCAAAGCAGTCGATGACTTTACCGAGACCTGGCCCGATGCCATCCATGTGAATTACACACTCGATGCGTCCGACTGGATCTACCGCTCTCTCGGATCGTTGCAATCGTCGATCGCCACCGCGATCGTTCTTGTGATGATCGTCGTCGTTGCCGCGCTCGGCCTGCGTTCGGCCATGCTGGTCGGCATCGCCATTCCGACGTCGTTCATGATCGGTTTCTTCTTCCTCGCCTCGGCGGGCTATACCGTCAACATGATGGTCATGTTCGGCATGCTGCTCGCGGTGGGCATGCTCGTCGACGGCGCCATCGTCGTGGTCGAATATGCTGACCGGAAGATGTCGGAAGGGCTCGACAAGCGCGACGCCTATGCGCTTGCCTCGAAGCGCATGTTCTGGCCCGTTACCTCATCGACGGCGACCACCCTGGCGGCGTTCCTTCCCATGCTTCTCTGGCCGGGCGTCTCCGGCAAGTTCATGAGCTACCTGCCGATCACGCTGATCGTCGTCCTCTCGGCTTCGCTCATTACCGCGCTGATTTTCGTGCCCACCATCGGCACCCTGTTCGGCAAGGCCGAAACCGAAAACGACGATGTATTGAAGCAGCTTGCCGGGGCGGAGACCGGCGACATTCGCGCGCTCCCGGGGCTCACCGGCTCCTATGTCCGGCTGCTCGACCGCCTTATCCAGTATCCGGGCCGCGTGATGGCGGCAACGGGTGTCGTGGTTGTCGGCACGATCTGGATTTTCACCCTCTTCAACAATGGCGTCGAATTCTTCGTCGACACGGAGCCGGAGCGCGCCATCGTTCTCATCAGCGCCCGCGGCAATCTTTCCGCCGACGACACGATCGCGCTCGCACGGGACGTCGAGGAGATTGCGCTCAACACCGACGGCGTGAAGACCGTCTTCACGCGAACGGCGCCGGGACTGAGCCAGGGCCAGGGCGGCGGCGATGACGTGCCGAACGACCTCGTCGGCCGAATGCTCATTGAGTTCAAGCCTTATGAGGAGCGGCGCAAGGGCGCGGTCATCCTGGAAGAGATTCGTCAGAAGGCGGGCGAGATTGCCGGCATCAGGGTCGAGGTCCGCAAGCAGGAAGACGGCCCCCCCACCGGCAAGGACATCCAGATCGAGCTCACCTCCACCAACTACCAGAAGCTTCAGGAGACGACGGGTCTCATACGGGCGCATCTGGACAACGAGGTGGACGGCCTCATCAACATCGAGGACGGACGGCCGCTGCCCGGCATCGAATGGGTCATGACGGTCGATCGCGAAATGGCCGGGCGTTTCGGTGCGGACGTGACCTCTGTCGGGTCCGTCATCCAGCTCGTCACGAACGGAATTCTGATTGGCGAATACCGGCCGGACGATGCGCGGGACGAAGTCGACATCCGGGCACGATTCCCGGACAGCTACCGTGTGCTCGACCAGCTCGATCAACTGCGCGTCCAGACGTCGCAAGGCCTTGTCCCGATTTCCAACTTCGTCAACCGGGAAGCACAGCCGCAAGTCAGCACCATCGAGCGGATCAACGGCTATCGCCGCATCATGATCAAGGCGAATACCGCGATCGATCCCGAGACGGGAGAGAAACTGAATGTCGACGCCAAGGTGAACGAGATTGTCAGCTGGCTCGAAACCCAGAACATCGACCCCGCCGTGAATGTGAAGTTCCGCGGTGCGAGCGAGGAACAGGAAGAATCCGCATCCTTCCTAGGCGGCGCGTTGATCGGCGCGCTGTTCCTGATGTTCATCATCCTGCTGACGCAGTTCAACAGTTTCTATCATTCGATACTGACGCTCTCGACGGTCATCCTGTCGACGCTCGGCGCCCTTATCGGCATGGTCGTCACCGGACAGCCCTTCTCCGTCATCATGACGGGTACGGGCATCGTCGCGCTGGCGGGCATCGTCGTGAACAACTCGATCGTGCTGATCGATACCTATCAGCGGCTTCGCGAAGATGCGATGGACGTCGTCGAGGCGGTTCTCAGGACGGCAGGACAGCGGCTTCGGCCGATCATGCTGACCACGATCACGACGATGTTCGGGCTGCTGCCGATGGCGCTGCAGATCAACCTGGATTTCGTCAATCGCGAGATCGTGATTGGCGGGCCGGTGTCGGTCTGGTGGGTCCAGCTCTCGACCGCGATCATCTTCGGGCTCGGGTTCTCGACGCTGCTGACGCTGGTGCTCGTGCCCGTGCTTCTGGCCGCGCCGACCGTGATGCGGGAAAAGCGCGCCGCCCGGCGCAGGGGTGGTGACGACTGGCGCGAGACCGCCGAAACGCGCCGCGCCGCCGAATAGGCTCGTCAGGCTTCGTCCGCAACGGGATTGGAAAGCAGGCCGACACCCTCGATTTCGACTTCGATGGTGTCGCCTGCCTTCATCCACACAGGCGGCGTGCGTGCAAAGCCGACCCCCGCAGGCGTTCCCATCACCAGCACATCACCCGGCTCCAGCGTCATGCACTGAGCCAGCAGCATGATGGTTTCATCGACTGGGAAGATCATGTCGCGCGTGTTCGCACTCTGCATGACCTCGCCATTGAGGCGCGACTCGATCTTCAGACCCGCCGCTCCCGCCGGCAGTTCGTCGGCGGTCACAAAAACGGGACCGAAGGGACCGGTCGCATCGAAATTCTTGCCGATGGTCCATTGCGGCGTGCGCCGCTGATAGTCGCGAACCGACGCATCGTTGAAGCAGGCATAGCCTGCGACATACGACAGGGCGTCCGTCTTCGCTACATGGCGCGGAACCCGCCGGCCGATCACGGCGGCAAGTTCCGCCTCGAAATCGAGCTGCTCCGAGACACGCGGCCTGATGATCGCCTCGCCATGGCCGATCAGAGTCGTCGCGCAGCGCATGAAGAAGTTCGGGTAGTCGGGTTTCTCTCGTCCGCCTTCCGCCGCGTGCTCGGCATAGTTGAGCCCCAGGCAGACGATCTTGCCGGGCCGCGGGATGACCGGAAGGAGCTTCGTCTCTTCGAGCGGACGGCGCGCCGCAGCGCGAAGAGCGTTCTGCGCCGCAGCAAAGGCAGGTTCCCCCACCTGAATCGTGCCGAGCAGGCTGCCGGATAGCCCGGAAACTCCCGACAGATCGGCGATTTCGCCGTCCACGACGGCGCCGAGCCTTTCGTTTCCCGCATCCTCGAAGGTCACAAATCGCATTCACATCCTCCTGCTTCCGCGACAGATTCTTGGGTGGCCACCCTATTCGTTCGTTTTGCCCGTCGCCACGGCACGCTACACTGAAGAAAACACAACACGGGAGGAAGAAAATGACGCATGAGGAGTCCCCAGGCTCGCAGATAAATGGCGCATCCCGTTTCGATGCCGTTATCGTCGGCGCCGGCTTCGCCGGTATGTACATGCTGCACCGGTTGCGCGCACTCGGCCTTTCCGTGCGCGTCTTCGAAACCGGCGATGGCGTCGGCGGCACCTGGTACTGGAACCGGTACCCGGGCGCGCGATGCGACGTCGAGAGCCTCGAATACCAGTACGGCTTTTCGGATGACGTTCAGCGGGAATGGGACTGGACGGAGCGATACGCCGCTCAGCCCGAGATTCTGCGTTATCAGAACTATGTCGCGGACAAGCTCGATCTCCGCAAGGACATCCAGTTCTCGACCCGCGTGACCTCCGCCGACTACGACGCGCGAAGCGGCGAGTGGACCGTCGAGACGGATCGAGGTGACCATGTGCAGACCCGCTTCTGCATCATGGCGACCGGCTGCCTCTCGGCCGCCCGGATCCCCGATTTCCCCGGGGTCCGGGATTTCGAGGGCGAGACCTATCATACGGGCGCCTGGCCGCATGAAGGTGTGGACTTCACCGGCAAGCGGGTCGGCGTCATCGGCACCGGCTCATCCGGCATTCAGAGCACCCCGATCATTGCCGAACAGGCAAGCCATCTCACTGTCTTCCAGCGGACAGCCAATTTTACCCTGCCTGCGGGCAACCGCCCGCTTTCCCCGGAGGAGGTCCGCAAGTCCAAGGAAACGCTTCTTGCCGACCGGGAGCATGCCCGTCAGACACCGGGCGGACTCATCTGCTTCGAATATAATGAGGCACTCGCGGAGGAAATGACGCCCGAGGCGCGTGAAAAGGAACTCAGCGACCGCTGGACCCAAGGCGGTTTCGCTTTTCTCGGTTCCTATGGCGACATCATGGCGACACCGGAAGCGAACGACATTGCTGCCGATTTTGCCCGTGCTCAGATGCGCGCGGTCATCAAGGATCCCGCCATCGTCGACATCCTCCTGCCGGATGACCACCCGGTCGGCGTCAAACGCCTCTGCCTCGACACGCATTACCTCGAAACCTTCAACCTGCCCCATGTGGACATCGTCGATGTGCGGGCAGCGCCCATCGAGCGCATTTCCAGATCGGGAATCGTCAGCGGCGGCCGGGAATACGAGGTCGACGCCATCGTCTTCGCCACCGGCTTCGACGCCATGACCGGCGCAATCCTCGGCGTCGACATCACGGGCCGCGACGGGATGAAACTCCGGGACAAGTGGGCGGCGGGTCCGCGCACCTATCTCGGCCTCGGATCGGCTGGCTTTCCGAACCTCTTCTTCATCACCGGCCCCGGCAGCCCGTCGGTTCTCAGCAACATGATCGTGTCCATCGAGCAGCATGTCGACTGGATCACCGACTGCCTGTCCCGCCTTACGAGCGGCAATATCCGCTCCATCGAGGCCACGCCCGACGCCGAGGACCAGTGGGTCGCCCATGTGAACGAACTCGCCGGCGAAACGCTCTATCCGCAGGCGAACTCCTGGTATATGGGCGCCAATATTCCCGGAAAGCCGCGTGTTTTCATGCCCTATACAGGCGGCGTGGATGTCTACGGGCAGAAACTCGATGAGGTTGCGCAGGCGGACTACGAGGGGTTCAGGCTCGGCGCCTGACCCATCTGACCCGGCCTTGGGCTCAAATGCCGCCGGTGTCGCCGAAGGGCGGTACGGCGTCCAGTTCGTGGTAGGGGTCGAACCGCACGTCGTCGTCGCCAACGCCGTCGAAGGGGTTCTCGAGCCGGTCCTGAATGTTGTCGAGCCCGACGAGAACGCAGGCATAGGCAATCGCGACGCCATAGCCGAAGACGACCCCGCCCTTCTCCGCGATATCCGCATAGAAGGGTGCGTAGAGGATCGGGAAGACGTTCAGATAGATCTTGCTGAAGGCGCGGAGCGAGCCCGGCGTCCTGTAATCCGCGATCATGCGGATTTTCTCGAACTCGGTCGTCATGCTCCAGAGGAAGTTGTTGATCCGCGACAGTTCCGTCGCGCCCAGCCCCCGTGCACGGAGCCGCTCATTGCTGCGCGAGTAGGCTGAGAGGATCGAATAGACCTCAAGCGTCGAGGTATCCCGTTCACCCGGCCGCGCCATCAGTGCCACCCGGAGCGCCGTATAGAGGCGGCGGCCCAGATCGAGAGCCCGGTCCGCATCCTCATCCTTCCCACCATCCCAGTCGCGGTGAGCGAAATAGAGCGAGGCGATGCCGGCCCTCAGCGCGGCAAGACTCTTCAGCGCTTCCTCGCGGCGCTGGTAGGCGGCGCCTATCGAAAAGACGATCGGAAAGACGATCGCGACGGCAATCAGGCTCGACGGCAGGTCGGAACGGATGCCATAGGCGATGCAGCCCCAGGTCGCCGCCACGGCGAGCGCGGCGATCAGGGCCACCTGAAGGTCGAAAATTCTGAAGAACTGGCGAAGAAGACCCATCTGGAGGTTATGCACCGGGCATGTGGAAACCGGGCGGGCGTCAGGCCGTCCGGGAAATCGCCGCCGCGCGGGCCGCCTCGCAGTCTTCCCGGCTCATACCCAGCTCCTGGGTCATGTGCCAGATCAGATATTCCTCGAAGTGATGGAGGTTCTCGTCCGCGAGCGACAGCTGCCAGAGGATTTCGACGAGTTCGCGCTTTTCTTCCAGCGAGAACCCGCGCCTTATGCTTTCGAGGAAGGGGCGGTCGTCATAGACCATCCGGTCTTCGCTTTCCGCAATCGCGATCAACTCCCGGGCTTCCTCGGAATCGAGGCCGAATTTCTCGACGATGAGGCGCTTGATCGCGTCCCGCTCCGAAGCACTGAAGTCCCGGTCGAGCCGCGCGGCCTCGACCATCAGGGCGGTTGCTGCGGCATGCTTGCGACCGTCCGGCATCTCGTCACCGTCGCGACCGCGCTCGATGAAGCTCAGCACCTTTTCCAGCATTCGGACGCCCCCCATTCAATAAAACGCGGCCGCTCCCAGCCGGGAGCTGACCGCAAACTGGAAGCGAGCATGGCAATTTTCGATGTCAGTTTCGTGACGATCAGATCACAGATGGTTGCCAATTAACCAGATTTTCACTTTCTGCTTCGTGCCCTTTGATTCGTTTCAGAAATAGTCGCAATGTCATCGGGGGCGCGGTGAGGATGTCGGCCTGATACTGGCGGCATCCTGCTGGTACTCGTGTCCAGTTGGGGTTTTGGGGGTGCCTGGTGCGACGGCTCGCGCTATTGGCTGTTCTTGTTGCGCTCAGTGGGTGCAGCAATCATTTGGCGAGCCTTGGGGAGACAGCAGGTCCTCAGGGCACCGTTTCGTCGTCTCCCGCGGCCGTTGCCACAGAGGCAAAAGGCGGTAACGGGGAAGCGGCGACGCTGGTCCTCAACGGCATTGCCCTCGATCGCGTTTCCGACCTTCCAAGCCCTTCACAGGTATCGGACGAGGAACTGCTCTCGGTCGCCAACCCCCTGATTGGAAAGAGCGTTTCCATCGAAGGCCTGCGCAACCTGGCAACCGCCATGGAGACGAGATTCCGCGAGGCTGGGTACCCCTATGCCCGCGTCATTCTCCCTCCGCAAAAAGTCGAAGGGGGCCTCGTTACGTTCACCGTGATCGAAGGCTGGATCGACGGCGTGACCGTTCTGGGCACCTCCAGTCCGGAGAAAACCCAAACCGAAGTCCGGCTTCGCCCGCTCGACAAGACGGGTCCCGTCGAAGTCCGCGAGATCGAGCGGACCGTCGCGCTGCTGCAGCGTGTACCGGGGCTCAAGTCCCACGTCGCCATCGCCAGAGGCGGCAGCGGTCCGGGGGCCATGAAGCTCGTGGCAGACGCGGCGAAAGAAGAACCTAACTATCTGTTAAACATACAGAATTCTGCCTCCCGGAGTCTTGGGCGGGAGGGGGCGACGTTTTTCGCGTCCGTTCCCGGAGCCGCGCCGCTGGGCGACGAATTCCAGTTCGCCGCCTATAACACTTTCGACTATGAAGAGCAGATGAGTCTGCAGGCCGTGTACGAACGGGGCCTGACGCTGGACGGGCTGACAGCGCGTCTGGCGGCGACCTATGCCGAGGCAACCCCGTCTGGGCCGGTCGCCACGCTTGGCCTGGCTTCGGAAAGCGTCACAGCCGATGCCTCCGCATCCTATCCGATATATCTACGACGCAAGACATCGCTCGACCTGACGGCGGGCTTCGCCTATGCCGACTTCACCGGAGAGCTCTTCAGCGGAACGGTCCCTTTCAGCGACGACCGCACACGTTCGGCCTATGTGAGCCTTGATGGCAAAACCAGACTCGGCGGCTGGACGCTCGACGGAGGTGCCCTTGTCAAGCGCGGGCTGGACGTGCTGGACGCGAGCAAGGCCGGCGACGCCAACCTTGCACGGCCCGAAGCCGAGCCCGAGACGCTGATTTCAATGGGCCATCTGGCCGTCGAAAGCCCGCGCATCTACGGCATTCAGGCGCGGATGCGGGCTGAAGGACAGTATGCCGTTCATCCGCTGATGGCGGTCGATGAGTTCTCCTTCGGCAACTACACGATCGTCCGCGGCTACGATCCGGGCGCCGCCGCAGGCGATAGCGCGATCGCGGCCGCTTTCGATATCAGCGGTTTTCAGCAGACTTTCTGGAACCAGCGCGTCAGCGCGGAACTCACCGGTTTCTACGATCTCGGCAAATACTGGAACCAGGACTCGACCGGAACGCAAGAGCGGTCGATTGCGTCCATCGGCGGCGGCGTTCGCGTCACCCTGACGGGCTATCTCCGCGCCGATGTTACCTATGCGGTTCCCCTGAACGCTCCGCTGGGACAAGGCGAAGGCCGCCCGGACCCCCGGGTTCTCTTCAGCATAACGGCCGATACGGCCGCCATCTGGGAGAGGATCGCAAATGTCTGGGCCTCGTGACATGCGCCGGGCCGCGCGAACCGGCCTTGCCGTCGCGATATCGGTCGCATGGGTGGCAGCCGGCAGTCCGCTCCGGGCGGAGCCCACCAACCCCGTGATTGTTGGCGACTCCGCCGGACTTGGGGCCGGGGCGGCGACGATAGGGTCCGTTTCGAACGGCCCCGGCACGGACATGACGATCGACCAGCATGCGGAGCGGGTCTTTATCGACTGGGCAAGCTTCAATATCGGCGCGAGCGATAGCGTCAGTTTCCAGCAAGGCGGCAGTCAGTGGATCGCCGTCAACCGGGTGACCGGCGGTCTGGGCCCAACCACCATCGACGGCATGCTGACGGCCAACGGCCATGTCTGGATCATCGACCCGGCCGGTATTGCCTTCAGTTCCACCGCCGTGGTGGATGTCGGCGGATTGCTGGCCACGGCTTCGAACATCGATCCAGGCGATTTCCTGGCCGTTACGGACCTCGAGGACGAGACGGGCTTCACCTTTGCGTTCGGCGGAAACGACGGTGCCCGGGTCAGCAATGCCGGGACGATCAACAGCAGCGGCCTTCTGGCGATGGTCGCGCCCCTCGTCGACAATTCGGGAACGCTCGAGTCTACCTATGGCGACGTTTTGCTTGGGGGGGCGAACGCCTTTCGCCTCAGCTTTACGCAAGTCGAGCGGCCCGCCGACGCCGACCATCAGACCGCCTTCGACGAACTTCTCGTCACGGATTTCATCATCGAAACGCCGGTCACAAACGATCCCGTCCCCGGCAATGAAACCGTCCCGGTCACCAACACCGGTAACCTGACCGGCGCCAATGTCATCGTTTCCGCGGCAAGCGCGGGCGGTGGCGCCTTCATAAACATGGATGGTGTCGTCGAGGCGACCAGCATCGGCGACCAATCCGGTGATGTCGTTATTCTCGGCGGCGGTGACTTCACCGACGGCGCAGCCGATGCAGCCAGCAGCGGAAGCGAGGCCATCCGGATCGAGAATGCCGATATTACGGCGGCCGGCGACTTCGTGGCGCAGGGCACCGGCGTTTCCATAGAAAAAGGAACCGGGCCGGGCACGATCACGGCCGGGAGCTCGAGGATCGCGGCCACCAGTGGCGATGTGACCTCCGACACAAATCTCACCACCACCGGTGGAGGTATGGACATAAGCGCAAGCGGTCTTGTCTCCGTTGCCGCTCTCGACGCCTCGACAACGATCGATATCGAGGCCGCCGATGTCGATCTCGGCGGCGGCGTGGTTGCCGGCAGCACAATTGCCATGGAGGCAACGGCGGGCGACATCTCCGGTACCGATATCGACATCGAAGGCGCGAGCGTCGAACTGACCGGCCAGGTCACCGCCACCGACAGCGCCTCCATCGTCGCGACGACAGGCAATGCCACCCTCAACGACGACATGACCTCGACCGGCTCCATCCTGATCGGAGCGGCTTCCGGCAAGGTCACCGCAGCCGGGCTCGACGCGGACACGACGCTGAGCGTCACCGCCGGGGACATCGACCTCAACGGGACGGTGACCGGAGGAGGAGCGGTCACCGTCGAAGCGACGGCGGGCGACATCTCGGGAACGGATATCGATATCGAAGGCGCAAGTGTCGAACTGACCGGCCCGGTCACCGCCACCGACAGCGCCTCCATCGTCGCGACGACAGGCGATGCCACCCTCAACGACGACCTCACCTCGACCGGCTCCATCCTGCTCGATGCAGCTTCCGGCAAGGTCACCGCCGCCGGGCTCGACGCGGCCACGACGCTGGGCGTCACCGCCGGGGACATCGACCTCAACGGGACGGTGACCGGAGGAGGAGCGGTAACCGTCGAAGCGACGGCGGGCGACATCTCGGGAACGGATATCGATATCGAAGGCGCAAGTGTCGAACTGACCGGCCCCGTCAACGCCACCGATAGCGCCGCCATCGTCGCGACGACAGGCGATGCCACCCTCAACGACGACATGACCTCGACAGGCTCCATTCTGATCGAGGCCGCGTCCGGCAAGGTGACGGCCGCTGGATTGGACGCGGACACCACCCTTGGGCTGACCGCGGAAGACATCGATCTCAATGGCACGGTATTGGGGGGTGGGGCCGTAACGATGACCGCGACAGCCGGCAACATTTCCGGAACGGATATCGATATCGGGGGCGCGAGCGTCGAGCTGACTGGCACAGTGGCGGCAACGGATAGCGCTTCGATCACGGCCACGACCGGCGATCTCACCCTCAACAACGACATGACTTCGACGGGTTCGATCCTGCTGGAAGCCGCCGAAGGCAAAGCCACGACCGCGGGGCTGGAGGCCGACACCACGCTCGACATCACCGCCGACGACATCGAGGTGACGGGCAACGCAACGGCCGGTGGGGTCCTCTCCATGGTCGCGGAGCTGCTCGGCATCAACCTGCAGGGTACCGTCGAAGCGGCAAGCATTTCCCTGGATGCGGAAGGGAATGTTACGGCGACCGGAACGATTACATCCACTGCCGGAGAGATCGGCATCGAAGCCGGGGGGGATACCGGCCTGGCCGCGCTGGACGCCGCCACTACGCTTGACGTCATTGCCGAAGACATCGACCTCAATGGCGCGGTCGCAGGCGGCGGGGCGGTCACAATTGAAGCGACCGCGGGAGATATCTCCGGTACCGACATCGATATTGAAGGTGCGAGCGTCGAGCTGACCGGTCCGGTCACAGCGACGGATAGCGCCTCCATCGTCGCGACGGCGGGCGACGCCACCCTCAACGACGACATGACCTCGACCGGCTCCATCCTGATCGAAGCGGCTTCCGGCAAGGTCACCGCCGCCGGGCTCGACGCGGACACGACGCTGGGCGTCACCGCCGGGGAGATCGACCTCAACGGGACGGTGACCGGAGGCGGAGCGGTCACCCTCGAAGCGACGGCGGGCGACATCTCGGGAACGGATATCGATATCGAAGGCGCAAGTGTCGAACTGACCGGCCCGGTCACCGCCACCGACAGCGCCTCCATCGTCGCAACGACAGGCGATGCCACCCTCAACGACGACATGACCTCGACCGGCTCCATCCTCATCGAAGCCACGGAAGGCAAGGTCACGACCGCGGGGCTCGACGCCGAGACCACGCTCGACATAACCGCCGACGACATCGAGGTGACGGACGTCGCAACGGCCGGCGGGGCCCTTGCGATGATTGCCGAACTGCTCGATATCGATCTCCAGGGAGCGGTCGAGGCGGCGAGCGTTTACCTCGAAGCTGCCCGGGACATAATGGCGGCCGACAGCATCACCGCAACGTCCGGCGCCATCGAAATCGAGGCCGGGGGTGAAGTGGGTCTGGTCTCTCTCGACGACGCGACGACGATCGACGTGACGGCGGCGGCGCTCGAGGTTTCCGGAGACGCATCCGCAAGCGGCGACGCAACGTTCCGGGCCATGACCGGGGATGCAACGTTTGGCGGCAAGACGTCGTCTGCAAACGGCGATGTCCTTATCGAAGCCAAGCTCGGCCACGCAACGGCCGAAGACATCGAGAGCAAGCTCGACACAACCATAGTCGCGGGTGCCGTCAGTGTTCTCGGAGACATTGTCTCGATGGGTCAGGTGGCACTTCAGGCGCTGACGGGCAATGTCGACGTGCAGGGGTCGGTAACCGCCAATGGCGGCTTGCTCCTTCTGGAGGCTGGCCAGGGCGACGCCATCATCAACAGGATCGCTTCGCTCACCAACGTCAGCATCCTTGCGCTCGATCTCGACCTGTCAGGGTCGATCAGCGCCGGCGACGAAGTGCAACTCACTTCGCTCGATAGCGGAACGACAGTCGTACTCGGCGGCGACGGCGGGACGGGAACCGTTGTCCTGCGCAATCCGGCGGGTCTTACCATCGATGCGGATGAACTCTCCCGCATATCGACGGGGAAACTCAGGATCGATGCGGAAGCAAACGATGCTCTGCTGCTCGATGTCGACTTCACCGGCGCCACGCTCGGCGATCTTTCGGTCGGCGCAGACAACAGTTCGCAGATCATTGCCGCCGGATCGGTGCAAGGGCTCGATGCGCTCACCCTCGGCTATGTCGACGGTGCCGACGACAGGCGTCCGGGACTGATCGTCGTCCCGGGAGAATTGGGGCAGGACACGACGACCGGGCGGCTCGGCGCCGTTACCCTCAATTCTTCGCAGGACATCATCATCGGTCCGCAGGCATTCCAGGCCTTCTACCAAGCCGACGATCCCTCGCTCGCCTCGCTTGGCAAGTTGAACCCCGCGGCCTTCAAGGCCACCCGCAACCACATCTTCATTGCGGCGGACGACCTGAAGCTCTACGCCCCCGGCGATATCGTCCAGCTCAACACAGGCAGCGGTGTCGACGGCCGCGGCATCGTCTTCAAGGTGGCCGCTGTCGACGAAGGCGTGGTCAACCCTTCAGGCGACGGGCCCGAGAAGGTCGTTCTGTTCGGCGTGATAATTCGCGACGACGGCACCCGGGTGACGAGCTACTCGGCGGGCCTCGAGCCGCGCATCCTGTTTCCGGGCACGACGGACGCGAACGGCAACGTCATCGAGGAACCACTCGAGAAATCGACGGACTACCGGTTCAATCTCTGCATCATCGGCGACCCGGTAAGCTGTTCGAACGCGTTGCTGCGCGAAGCGGAGCCGACAGCAGGCGTGGCGGGAAGCGACCCCAATCCCTATGTCGCCGGGCCCGACCTCAGCTTCGACGATGACGACGACGACCTCGATGGCGAGGGTGACCTAGGCGGCGTCGCCGCGACCGGCAATGAAAGCCTTTGGGGAGCCGGGGTCAGATGAAAACCTGGAAACTCATCGCTCTCGCGCTTCTCATTCCACTGGTCGAAGGCTGCGTGAGCGTGCCGGTCGAGAAGTTTCCGGCTTCGCTCGACCTTGGCGCGAGCGCCGATGCGGAAACCTGCCGCGCGGTCCGGCGTGACGATATCGAGATCGCCGGGGGCGACGGCGCGCAATATGAACTCTTCTGCGGCAAGTGGCGAAAGGCCGCCGCCATTGTGCGGGTCCAGCCCGTGGAGGCGGCGGGACTTGACCGCAGTCTGTTGCAGGGGTGTATCCCCGAGGACGAGTTCGGCTCCGAGCAGGGAACGCTCATGCGCTGTCCGGGCGCGCAGTCGAGCGATCTCTTCCAGGATGTCGCCATAGAGATGGGCGGCGCGGAAAGCAACGTCCGCGCCCGCGGATTGCCGGGCGCCCTGCCCGCCATGCAGCGGGCCGGTGCCGTACTCACCGGTGCCGAGCCACCGCAGGCGCTGTCCGAGGAAGAACTTGCCTTGCTGCCGGGTGTGCAGGCGATGCAGGACCAGGAGCTTTTGCGGCGGCGCGGGCATCAGCGCAATATCTCGTACTCATTCGCGTTGGCGGCTGAGGACTATGCGCAGGCGGTTGCGATTCAGGATGGACTGTTCGGCGGCGACGCGGCGCGGCGTGCGGATATCGCACTCGACCTTGCGCTCAATCTCAGCAATCAGGGCCGGTTCGCGGAAGCCGAGCGCCTGCTCGACGACACGTCGAGTTCGCTCGGGTCGCAGACGACGGCATGGGTTCAGGACAAGATCGTCAACTATCGCGCCGTTCATTATCTGAACAAGGGAGACCATGCCGCCGCCCTTGCCGAGACCCGCCGGGATTTCGCAATCGATCTCGACGACGGAACGGTCGTGCTGACGCATGCCGATACGAACGACCTCAGCGTCATTACCGCCCGCGAAGCGGGGTACGTGAACCAGCGTGACGCCAACAGCGCGCCGCCGCTCTATTCGAACACCGAATTGCGGCCCGAGGTACGCGCCATCGTGCTCAAGGCACACCGGGCCTATGTACAAGCGGTCGCGCTTTCGTTCATGAAGCAGCCCGAGGCGGCGGATTCGCTGGACGAAGCCTCCACTCTCATCAACTCGGCACCCGCCGGGTCGGTCCTCTGGCTTGAAACGCTGGTGGAAGAAAAGCGCGCCCTCGACGCTCTCGACGCGGGCCGCGCCAGCGCGGCAATCGGCCGGTTGGAGGCGGTGCTCGCGAAATGGCGGAAGCAGGAGCCGCGCTCGCTTCTTACCGCGCGTTTCCTGACGAGCCTCGGGCGCGCGCGCCTTGCGGCGGGAGACGAGGCTGGCGCGCTTGCCGACTATCATGAGGCATTCGAACTCTATCTCGGAGTCGAAGGGTCTTTCGGCGTCTCACCCGACAATGCGGGCGAGTATCTGGCGCTTCTCGTTGAGGCCATCAACGGGAATGAGGGCAACGCCGCGCAACTCAAGGAGCGCTACATCCAGGCATTCGAAGCCGTTGTCGAACCCCGCGCGGCGGCGGCAATGGCACTCGCCTCGGCGCGCATCGGTTCGGATACCGCATCGGAAGAGATAAGGGCGCTTCAGGACGCCGAGCGCAAACTTGGCGACGCCTTGCAGACGCTGCAGGCGGAAGCGGGCGTCGACGATCCGGAAAGGCTGGCCACGCTCGAGGCGGAAGCAAAAGCGGCGGAAGCAGCCGTTCTCGATGCCGAAGCGAAAGCGCGGCGCGCCGAGCCGGAATATATGCAACTCGTCAATCGCGGCGTTGCCACGGAAGACATCGCGACGACCCTCGCACCGAACGAAGCGCTGATCGCCTTTACCGCGACGCGCTCGGGCGGACTTGGCTACGCGATCTTCGGCGGCGAAACCCGTGTCTTCAAGACCGGGCTCACGCGCGAGAGCGCCGAGGCGCTTGTCCGGCGGCTTCGCGTCACCTTGCGAAGCCGGGCGGCGGGTGTTCCGCCGTACGGGATCGAACAGGCGCATGAACTCTTCGAGGGCATCTTCGGGCCCGTTCACGAGGAGCTCACCGCCAAGGGCATCGATACGATCATCTTTGCGCCGCGCGGCGTGATCGGCTCGGTTCCGCCCGCCATCCTCGTTTCCCGGCTGCCTGCGGACATCCGCGCGCCGCAGCGGACTCGCGACTACACCGATGTCGCGTTTCTCGCGACGGAGTTCAACTTCGCAAGCGCGCCGAGTGCAGCGAGTTTCGTCGCCGCGAGGCAGGCAGGGCCGGCGAAGTCGTCCGGAACCGTTACCGTTTTCGGACCACCCGTGCCGCCCAAGACATCCGCCGCATGGACGGAGGACTTCACGGCGCGCATGGTTGCGGAGGGACGTCCCGACCGCTGCGGAACACTCTTCCTTTCCGAAGATGCCCTGACGCGGCCCCTGACGCCGCTCGCGGGCGATGTCGCTTCCCGATTCATTCGTACCGATGTCACGGGAGCGACGTTCACCGACAAAAGCACCCTTTCCAGCGACGACCTATCGGACCAGCAGGTGCTGGTTTTCGTGACGCATGGTTTCTTCGGTGATGGGTTCTGCATCACCGAACCGTCGCTCCTGACCTCGCTGGCTGAGGATGGCGGCGACGGCTTTCTCAGTGCGTCGGAAATTCTGGACCTGAAGCTCGACGCGGAACTGGTACTGCTCGCCGCCTGCGACACGGCGCGCGAAGCGGAAGGCGCCCAGGGCATCGCGGCGGTTTTCGACGGCGCCCAGCTCGACGGGCTGGTTCGCAGTTTCATCTATGCCGGCGCCCGGTCGGTGATGGCGACCCACTGGGTGGCGGACGACGCGGCTGCCGACCTTGTCGTCAGGCGCTTCTTTGCCAGTTCAAACGGTCTGGCGATCGACAATGCGCTCCGCACGGCGCAGATGTCGCTGATTGCCGAACAGAAGTTCAGCCACCCCTACTACTGGGGGCCCTACGTCGTCATCGGCGATGCGAGCCGGCCGCTCATTCGCACAACCGGCAAGCTCACATCGGCCGAGTAACGCATCAGCCGTTTCCGCCGGGGCAGAGAGCGGCGGTGTCGCCCGAGGCGATCAGCGCCAGCGCGGTTTCCCGGTCGAGACCGGCATCGGGTGCGGCGGCGAGTTGTTGCGCTGCTTCGAAGGACCAGGTGTAGGGGTCTTCCGCCGCGATGCAGAACGCCTTGAGCATCGCGCCCGAATCCGCACCCATCCATGCCGGGATCGCGACGGTCGTCACTTCCGGCACATCCGTTACGGCTTCGAACCCGGTTTCCCGTGTACGGCCGTTCGCGTCCGAAACGGAAACCGAATAGCGGCCCGGCTCGATGTCGGTTGCAGGAAATACATAATCGTTCGTTTCAAGCGCCGTCATTTCGAAGGTCTGACCCGAGGGGCCGGTAACCTTCACATCGAAAGGCGCCTGTCCGCCGGCCCAACCGATCCAGAGCGGGCGGTTGCCCGAGCCGATCTGAGCGGACTCGGTTTCGAGATCGAGGAGCCCGAACTCGAACGGATCGGCGGAGCGCGCCAATCCCTGACCGATGGTGCGTTCGCCGAGCGGAAGGAGGCGGTCTTCAAGCACTTCCGTCAGCGCTTCGCCCCCGGCACTCCCCGGCCCGACATTGTAGGCGACGGGGCCGACGACCTCCGCCGGCGCGGTGCTGCCGGCGATGCCGAGCACGACCGCTTCGTTGGAGGTCTTGAGCTTCAGCACATCGCCGGTGCAGAGCGGCGCAAAGGCCGTCAGCTGCGCTTCTTCGCCGCCGCGCGCGAGCATGACATTGCCGCCATCGCCCTTGATGCTTTTCACGAAGGCGACGGTGGCGGAAGAACACGGCGCAATCGCGGCAGCGGCACCACTGCTTCCGGCCGGCGCGGCAAGAACGATCGCCCCGAGAGCGAGCATCCACCTATTTGGCACGAGCTTTCTTTTCACGGAGATTCTCCATCAGTTCTTCAAAATCCTCGCGCGCTTCATTAAGCGCCGCTGCATAGGCGGGCGCCGCAAACCCGATCCATAGCCCGTAGTCCAGCATATAGTAAGTTGCCAGCGCTCCGAGCCAAAAAACCGAAACGCCGATCAGGATCTTAACGATAACGGGATTGGTGAGCAGCGCGAAGGGGATCTGGTAGGCCTCGACATACCAGGGAACCTCGGACGCGGGCTCGATATCGACGATTTCGCGGGCGAGACGGCAATACCAGAAGGCCAGGACTATCAATGAGACGAATACGGACAATAAGGACGCCTCGATTATCCAGTGGAGGCGATGAACCTGGCCGCCGACCTCGAGGCCGCGCACCGTATTGGCGATGATCAGACTACCGCCCATCGGTCCATAGGGCGTTATGTGACGGTCCCGGGCGGTCAGGGATGCCGATCCGATGATCACGATGCCGCTATTTGCGGCAAGCCCGCCGACCATTTCGCTGCTGACCGCGGCGGCCGGGATCACGAACATGTCCGCCGCGATGAGGCCGGGGCTGGTGAAATCGAAATCGCCCTGAGGCCGCGCGCTATAGTTAATCAGGCTTCTCTGACCACTGAAGAAAAGCGCGTCGCGCCCACTGACTTCGAGTTCGTAGCTGCCGGACCCTTCGCCGGCGCAGTAGCGAAGCGGCTGCTCCATCGCCGCGTCGACCTGCGCGACCGCCTCACGGGCGGTGGCGGAACGGCGGGCGGCCACCGCGTAAAGCGCGGTGCTGGCGACGACGCCGGGACCTTCATCGGATTTCAGGCACAGGAAGTGCTCGAAATAGCGGGCGCCGATGACTTCATCGCCGGTGAAGAGGGCGCTGGCCCAGACGATGTTTCCTTCGGGCGCTTCGTTTATGAAACGGTCGCGGGCCGATGGCCGGATGGCGGCGGGATAGGCTTTCGTGCCGTCGCCGTCGACCACTTCGCGCTGGAGCACCAGGAGCGGTGCCTCGGGATCCCTGCCCCATTCCTCGAGCAGGGCGTCGATCTTGGCTTCGGCTTCCTCGTCGGGGGTGCGCCAGAAGAGATCGAAGTCGGCGATGACGAGTTTGGGGCGCGGGAAGCCGGGCGTGCCGAACGAGTCGCGGAGGAGCTTGTAGATGACGGGGCGCGGTGCGTAGGCGAGGGGCGGGCTGTCGCTTTTTTCGCCGTGCCAGACGGAATCGTCGAGGTTGAGGAAGAGGATGGGCCCCGTGCCTTCGAGCGTCCGGTTGACCCGCATGGCGAAGGCGATCTGGATTGCCTCGCGGTCGGCCTCGCCGACGAAACTTTCCCAGATCACGTCGTTTCTGAGGCCCATCCAGACGGCGAGGGCCAGAAAGAGACTGATGAGAAAATTGAAGTCGAACGGTCCCCGCGCCTTTTTCACCTGCCCCATCACCCCCGCTTGAGCCGGCCGGACCTTACCATGAGGGGCGGGAAGCGGGAATAAACAGGGGGTTTTCCGCACCGACCGTCATCGAACTGTCACTGAAACGTCACAATGCGTTTGAAGGCCGGTTATCCCCGCCGCCGCGGACCTCCCCCGATGGCACGGAAGCGGGGATAAAGCCGGTTGGTAAGTTCGGCCGGCGAGCCCCGAGGATCACTCGACGATCAGGCTGTCGATCTCGCCCATGCGGTCGACGGAGATGACGACATGCTCGCCGGGCTGGAGGTAACGCCGAGCGTCACGCTCCCTGGCGATCTGGCGTTCGACGACATGGGAGACGAGGGTGCGGTCCCAGCCGCCTGCGATCCAGTCCCATGCCCCGAGCGCCATGGACGACTTGTCTACGCCCTGGAAGACGGTGCCGTCCGGCGTGCCCGCGAGGATGGCGGTGCGGGCGGGAACGATGCCGCCATGGATCGGCAGGCCGACTTCGCGGCCCTCGAAATCCCAGCGCACATCCTGACGCTCCGCCGACTGACGGACGAGTTCATCGAAATCCCAGATCGCTTCCGACTGACGGGCTTTCTGTGCTCCCCCACCGTTGCGCCAGAGAAAGAGTTCGACGGAGGCAGCGAAAGCGCGGACGTCGCGCGGGATGACGAAGAGATTGCCGACGGGAAGGTAGCCCGGCGCGCTCTTGCCGGTGGTGAAACCCTTGCCGGAGGTCACGTCGGAGGCATCGATGTTGCGCATCAGTTTCGCGCGGTCGGTGACGTCGTTGCACAGGATGAGGCCCGCTTCCGCCGGCGCCTGCGAAATGTCGAAGGGCGCGAGCGCGACGAAGGCGAGTTCGACCTCATAGTCGAGCAGCGCCTCGCCCGCCGGGATCGGCGCGTCGAAAGGCGTCGGTTCGACTTCCTTGGCAAAGAGAAAGGGGCCGTCCTCGACGGTCGACTCTTCCGCATGTTCGGGGAAGTTGGTGCCGGCGGCGATGTGCGAGGCGGTGAGATCGACCGGGAGCCCAAGCTCGCTCACCGGGAGCGTCACCTCGTCACCGGACACAGCGGCAATCGCGTCGTAGCCTTTCGCGTTGTAGAGCGCGATCGGGTCGACGGCGCCGAAGGCGGCGGTGAGGTCGATGCCCGTCACCTGCCTTCCCTGATAGGACGAGACGAGGATGAGGCGCGTGCCCGCCTTGTCGCGCGCGAAGGTGAGCGCCTCCTCGAGCGGTGCGATTCCGACCGTGCCGAAGGTGCCGGCCTGCGCGGCATGAGACATGGACAACCCCATCAGCAGAACCCCGACAAAACGCGCAAGCATGCCGCCTCCATTTTCAGTTCGCGAGCAGGAACACGCCGATGGTGTTCACAATCATGAGTATCACGCTGCCGAAAAGATTTGTGTCCACAAGATAGATATTGCCGAAGATATTGAAGCGGAAGGGCTTGATGCCGTTCACATCCTTCAGCGCACCGCCATAAAGCGGCATGGAGGCGAGGGTCGCGTAGAAGCTCGCGATCCAGACATAGTTGAGGATGGCGGCGACCCAGATATGGGTCGTGTAGTCCGCGGCATTCGTCCAGAGCAGCCAGAGAATGACGAGCGAGACGCCCGACTGGCTCAAGACCTGCCACACGACATGGAACCGCGCATGGGGCGTCCAGAGCGGGTTCGTCGCATGGGTCTTGTTGAAGTCCGCAAAGATCGGGCCGACGGAAATCATGACGGCGACGACCGTGAAAAGCAGCCGGGGAACGAGAAGCGCGTCGAATGCCGTTTCCATTTTTCGTTTCCTCAGATGAGACCGGGATAGGTGCCGCCATCGAGCTGGAGGTTCTGTCCGGTGATGAAGCCTGCCTGCGCGCTGCAGAGAAAGGCGCAGGCGTCGCCGAACTCCGAAGGATCGCCCATGCGCTTCGCCGCAATCGAGCTTTCGATTTCGGCGCGCGCCTCTTCCATCGTGATCTTTTTGAACGCCATGGCGAGCTCGGCCATCTTCTTCTGGCGGTCCGTGTCGAAGCGCTCGGGCAGCATGTTGTTGATGGTGACGTTGAAGGGCGCAAGATCGGTCGAGAGGCCCTTGCACATGGCGGTGAGGCCGGAACGCGCCGCCGTCGACAGACCCATGACGGCGCGCGGCGCCTTCACCATCGCGGAGGTGATGTTGACGATGCGGCCGAAACGGCGCTCCTTCATGCCTTCCATCAGCCCCTTGATCATGAAAAGCGGCGCCAGCATGTTGGCGTCGAGCGCGGCGCGCCATTCGGCCTCGCCCCATTGAGCGAAATTACCGGGCGGCGGTCCGTCATTGTTGTTCACGAGAATGTCGGCGTCGGGACAGGCGGCGAGCAGCTTCGCCCTGCCCTCTTCCGTGTTGAGATCGGCAACGACGGGCGTGACCGACCCCTTCGCGCCGGACGAAATCTCGAAGGCGGCCCTGTCGAGCGTTTCGGCGCTGCGCCCGTTCACGACGACATGCACGCCTTCGCGCGCGAGCGCCACCGCACAGGCCTTGCCGAGACCGCGCGAGGAGGCACAGACGATCGCCTTCCTGTCCGTCAATCCGAGATCCATGAGGCGTTCCTGTCAGGCGGGCGCGAAGGCCGAAAGAGAAAGAAGAGAGCCCATGACGCGCGCGAGCTGGCGCGGCGCGTCGTCCGCTTCATCGAAGCGGCAGGCGATGTGACCGTCCGGACGAATGAGGAGCGCGCCGTCTGCGGGCAGGCCGGTCAACGCGGACCAATCATCTTCGTCCGTGAAGTCGCAACCGGACGAGATCGTGTGGAGACCGAAACCGTCCGCCGCCTTGCGCCAGGCGGAAGCGGCGGGACCGGCAAGAAGCGAAAATCGCGCGGGATCGCGAAGGGAGAGAAGCGAGACGCGCTCGCCGCCGCGCGAGACCCAGCGATGGGGCAGATGCGCGCCGACCTCCCAGGACGGTTCGTAGCGGCTGATGTCGATGTCGGAAGCCGGGATCAGCGGCGGCGCGCCGGCAAGCGCGGCGGAGGCGTAGCGATAGCCGAGTTGCAGATTGAAGCTGTCGAAATGCGGGCGCTGCGCCTCGATGGCGGCGGGAAGCGCCGCGCTCGCCGCCGGGTCCGCCGCAAGCGCCTTGTAATGCTCGTTCATGCGGGCAGGGTCCGGCCCGTAAAGCACGCCGAAAAGCTCGAAGAGCTTCGATGCGTTCATGAGGCTCTGTTCGCTGTTCGCGACGGCGACGGGACGGCGCTCCGCTTCATAGGTGTCGAGAAGCGCCTCGCCCGCCTCGCCCTTGAGCACGGCGGCGAGTTTCCAGGCGAGGTTCTGCGCGTCGACCGCGCCGGTGTTGAGGCCGAGGCCGCCTGTCGGCGGAAAGCGATGCGCGGCATCGCCCGCGAGGAAGACGCGGCCCTTGCGATAGCGCTCCGCGATCTGCGCCGACATGGCCCAGGGGCTGATGTTGCGGATGGCGAAGGGCGCGGCGTCCGCGATTGCGGCCTCGACCAGCGGGCGGCACTTCGCTTCATCGAAACTCTCCGGCGCGTCGGCGGCCGGATCGCAGGGATGCATCAGCACCCAGGTCTTCGCCCGGTCATAGGCGATGAGGACGCCGCTCGTCGCCGGATCGAAAAGGAAATAGAGGACGCCGGGACGCGCGGCCGATGCCGGCCGCCGCGCGGCTGTAGTGCAGCCGCACGGTCGCGAGGATCGCCGGGCGGTAGACGAAGTCGCCCACCGGTTCGCCGACGAGGGAGATGGCCACCGGCGTCACCCGCAGCGGATAGAGGAGAACGATCGCCTGCAGTTCGGCCAGCGGCACGACCGACAGGGCATAGGCGAAGAACCGGATGTCGAGGACGAGCAGCGCGCAGCGCAGGATCTGCAGCTTGGGTTGCTTGGAGCGCAGTGCCTGACGCAGGGGCGCCTGGCGCGATACGAGGATCAGGGAGAAGGCCGCGAGGGCCGCCAGGAGGGTCGCGATCCCGACCATCGCCTGGAAGGCGAAGCGGACGATGTTGACGGGCGGCTGGTCCGCGACGGGGACCGTGTTCAGGCCGATCACGGTGCCGTTGGGGTCGTGGTCGGCGAGGATCGACAGCAGGTACGGGATCTCGATGCCGCCGCTCACCTCGCCGTCGGAGTACCAGCCGCCGAAGGTCCAGGGGGCGCCGCTCGTCGTCTCGCCGAGCCCCTCCATCGAGGCCAGCTTGATCG
>CAJXOU010000011.1 GCA_913057645.1 uncultured Rhodobiaceae bacterium
AAACACCGTAGATTGATAGCGCATGGCTTGGGCTCTCCGAGCTTCATTCAACCGCGTTCGTCGCAAAACACAGTTGAATCCAAGCCATGCAACCCGTCCACCCATTCCTTAACCGGACAGCAGTGGGTCAAGCCCGGGCATGACATTTCAAGTGGATGAAAAAAGGCTGCTCTCCGTTGCCGAAGAGCAGCCAAGTCATCCGGGAGTGGAGGGAAATGTCTCCCGAGGAGGATATTCAGGCTGCCTGACCGCTCAGTTGCCTGAGCCTCGCGAGCACGGTTTCAGGAACCATGTCCGCCGGCACATCCGTGAATGCCGGACTATCCGATACCGGCGCCGCGGATGCCCCCTTCCAAATGGCGGCAGGGAGAACGAGACCGCTGCCGCCCTCCCCTTCGCAGAAGACAGCGTCGAAACCGGAAGCCTCGGCGGCGGCGGCCGATGCCTCGCCCGTCAGGACGAGGACGGAGGCGGCTTCGTAGTGGCGGGCGACATTGGTGAGCGGATCGAAGAACTCGAGCGCGCGGGGGTTGCTCTCGGCGAAACGGAAGGCGGAGAGCTCCGGGCGGTAGAGCGCGCGGAGAAGATCGGCAAGCGAGAGCGAGAGATCGTCCAGGGCGTCTTCGTCCACTTCATCGGCTTCGACGCAGAGCGCGGCGAGCGCGCCGGGACCGGGAAGCGACAGCGCGAGCGCACGGGAGCCGAGCGCGCCCGCGGCGGTTTCGAGCCCGCGCTTGAGGTGAGCGCGGAAGCGCGTGTCCGCCATGAGCCGCTCCATGCCGTCCGCCCCGAGGGAGCCGAGAGCGACGCCCTCCATCTCCCCCCAGGCGAGGATCGCGGGCAGGACGGGAACCTCGACGAGATCGAGCGAGAGAAGCTGTGCGAGGTCGCGCAGGAAGAAGCCGAGATCGTCCGGCGTCTTCCACGGTTCCTCGCCGCCCCGCAGGACGCCGGTGCCGAAGGCATAGCCGTCGATCCAGAGCGCGGGCAGCGATGGCGCAGCCATGTCCTAGCCCTGCTGCTTGCGGCAGGCGGCAAGCTCGGCTTCGAGCCTGTCGATCTTCACCTGAAGCGGGTGCGCCATGACGACGGGCGGGTTGATCTGCGCGGCCGGCTGGAGCGTGTCCGGCGAGCCGGTGTGGACCATGCTCCTGTCGTCCCAGGACCCATAGTACGGCACCTTGCCGTTCGGCTTGTCCTTCACCCACTCCTTGCAGAAAGCGTCGAAGGGCTTGCTCTTCGCGATGCGTTCGCGGCGCATGATCTCGCGCGCTTCCTCGGTCGCCTGTTCGTCGACATGAAGCGTTTCGTTGTCGTAGACGACGCGGTAGACGCGCCAGGCGACATCATGCGTGATGAGGTCTTCGTCGAGATCGCGGATCACGTCCTCCGGCTTGCGGTCGAGCGGATCGCCGAAACCGCCGCCGGTGCCCTGCGAGATCATGTAGAGCTCGCCGCGGCTCGCCAGCGTGTAGCCCAGCGTCATGGGATGGGTCGAGTATTTCGCGTCCTTGAACGGACGGTCGTTCATCAGCTCCTCGATCGAGTAGCGGAAGGAGCCCGGATCCGTTTTCAGGATTTCGAAGACGTCGACGCCCGAGACCCGCGCGAGCGGATAGGTCGGGCAACCATAGCCGCCGAAGAGGCCTGGAATGTTCGGGAACTTGGCACCCATCGCCGTCAGCATGAAACCGAAGGCGGGGCTGTCGCGCATGGCCAGCACCATCTGGTAGCCCATGCCGCCGCGCTGGCGGCCGAAGCCCTGATTGTCCCGCATCATCTTCTTGGAGACGATCTGGATGAAGGGCATTTCCTCTTCGATGAATTCCTGCTCGCCGATGTCCGACATGGTGGCAAAGATCGGCGAACAGCCGTGCTCGCCGTCACGATCCGCGAGCGCGCCGCCGCCCATGCCGTTGATATCGGCGCAGACGTTACCGACCATCTCGCCGTGCTGCGTGAGCCCGCCGAAGAGGAAGGTGTTGATCATGTTGAACCAGGGCGCGAGCACCCGCGTGTATTTGTTCGGATTGGAATAGAGGAACTTCATGGCGCAGACCTGACCCGCGCTCCATGCCGTGAACACGGTCATCATCGATTGTGCGTTCGGCGTTCCGAAAGAAGGCTTGAGCACCGAGGGCGTGTCGAAGACGAACTTCATCGGCGCGAGCACGCCCTGATTTCGGGGAATGTCGGGCCAGATGAAAGTAAGGAAGAGCTGCGCAAGCATGCCTTTCACCGTGATGTCGAGGCTGTTGTTCGACCGGTTGGTGAATTCGGGGCTCGAGCCACGATAGTCAAAGGTGAGCTCGTCGCCCTTCTTGGTGAGTTCGAGGTTGATCTTGATCTGCACGTTCTCGCGGAGCGTGCCGTCGGTCCACCAGGCATGACGCGTGGTGCCGTCCGGCCATTCGAGAAGGCGACGGCGCACTTCGGCGTCCGTGTCCTCGAGGTTCATGCGCAACGCGGCGACGACGGCTTCCACGCCATATTCGGCGATCGCCTCGTGAATACGCGTCTCGATGCGGCGGCAGACATACATCTTCACCTTCATGTCCGCATATTGCAGCTTCGGCTCGCGCACGGAGTTCTGCAGAAAGGTGACGAGGTCGCGGCGGAGCTTGTAGTTCTCGGCAACCTTGAAGGGCGACATCTTGAGCCCCTCGTCCCAGATCTGTTCGGCAAGCGAAGGCATGCCGCCGGGCTCGATGGCGCCGTTCTCACCTTCGTGAACCGTGGCGCCCGCCCAGGCGATAATGCGGCCTTCGTGGAAGACGGGCATCATCATGGACTGGTCGGTGTTGTGCGCCTGACCGTAGCGGGCATCGTTGACGATGAAGACATCGCCCTCGTTGATGCCGACGGTGGGGTCTCCCGACCAGTACTTGTTGACGAACTTGATGGGATATTGAACGAGGTTGCAGAAGATGACGACGCCGCCGGAGCTGGCGAGCGAGAGGTCGCCTGACGCCGTGTAGACAGCGGAGACGCAGTCGCCCCACTTCGCGCCGGGCGCGGCGCCCATGTTCTCCAGCATCTCGTAGGATTCGTTCACGCCGGCGAGAATGCGTTCGCGGACGATCTCGAGGCGAACAGGATCGCCTTCCTTGCCGATGCACTGGTCTTCATAGGCCGTGCGCGGCTCGAGACCGTGATTGTTCATGATCTCCGGATCGGGCGCGAGATAGAGGCTCGTTTCCTTCAGGAAGTCCTGCACGGCGGAGGACGGTGCGCCGCCGATGTCCATGTCGTCACCCATAGTGTTTCCTCCGAAGCGTTTTTGCGGTTTGCGGCAGGTGATTTGCCGATGCGAGCATCCCACCCTCCCCCTGTGGGAGGGTCAAACCGCTGCAAGCGGTTTGGGGAGGGGTCGCGGCAGAAGTCTCGAATACATTCGTCAGCGCGTTCGCCGTGGTGTCGCGGAGTCCCCCTCCCCGAACCGCCTTTGGCGGTTCGACCCTCCTCACTCCTTGGTGGCTTGTCCACCAAGGCGGACAAGCTGGGAGGGTGGGTTGCGGTGTCCGATACAGGCGACAGGTCTGCATCCCCTACTCCGCCTTCATGAAGAGGCCCGCGCCGTAGCGGCCGATGCGGAGCTTCCAGCCGGGCTCGACCAGATAGGTCGTGGATGGCGAGATGACGACAGCGGGAGCTTCGACGACGGCGCCGAAATCGAGATCGGCGAGTTCGTAGAAGCCGGTGGCGAGCGGCGCGTCGTGGCCGACGAAATGGCAATCGCGCGTTTCCTTTGCCGCCGGCGCCGCGGTGAGTTCCTTCTCGTCCGGCAGGACGCCCTGGAACTTGAGCGTCGACATGCTGGAATAGGTCGCGACGCGGATGGTGTTCACGCGGATGCCGGCTTCCGGCGCCTGGCTGCCTTCGCCGTAGCGGCGGCCATAGTCGGCGGAGAATTCCTTCATGACTTCGAGCAGGTCCTCGGCGGAGTTCAGCCGGTTCTTCGAGACGACGACGGCCGTCTGAGCGAGCTGGTTGCCGTAGCGCATGTCGAGTTCGAGGCGATGCTGGATCGATTCTTCCGCCACACCCTGGCGGAGGAGATCGTCCTTGCCCTTCTGTTCCAGCTCCTCGACCAGCGCGTTGAAGCGCGGGAAGTCGTCGAAGAGCGCACGGGTGTTCGAATCATAGAGCGAGAGATAGAGCGAGCGTTCGTGGAAATGGAGCTGGTCCATGTTGCCCGCGCCGATGGCCGAGAAGATGGAGGTGAAGGGCGGAACCATGACGCGGGAGACACCGAGCATGTTGGCGATGCCGCAGGCATGGAGCGCGCCGTTGCCGCCATAGGCGAGCAGCGTGAAGTGACGCGGCTCGTAGCCCCGGACGCGCAGTTCCTGCGCGATGCCGTTCGCCATGTCGTTGTCGACCTTGTCGCGGATCAGCTTCGCGGCGCCGACGGCCTCCACGTTCATGATCTCGCCGATCTCCTTTTCGAGCGCACGGGTGGCGCGGCGCTCATTGAGCGGGATCGAACCGCCTGCGTAGCGGTCGGCAATCAAGTAGCCGAGAGCGAGGTCGGCGTCGGTCACGGTCGGGTTGCGGCCGCCACGGTTGTAGCAGGCGGGGCCGGGGTCGGACCCTGCGCTTTCCGGGCCGACAGCGACGGCGCGGCGGAGACGGTCGTAGCGGGCGATGGAGCCGCCGCCCGCGCCGAGCGTGACGAGATGGACCATCGGGATGTTGACGAGCCAGCGCTCGATCACCGGGTTGAAGTCGTAGAACTTCACCCCGCCCTTCACGACGAGGCCGATGTCGAAGGAGGTGCCGCCCATGTCGGTGCAGACGACATTGCCGAGATCGGTCTGGGCGGCGAGATGTTCGGACGCATTGATGCCGGCGACGGGACCGGAATGGATCGTCTGGAGCGCGTCGGTCGAATTCAACTGCGCCATGCCGCCCGAATTGTGAATGACGAGCATGGGCTTGCGGTAGCCATTGTCGCGGAGGTTCAGTTCCAGCGAGGACAGGCCGTGATACATGGCGTTGTGCAGGAAGGCGTCGATGATCGCCGACGAGGTGCGGGCATATTCGCCCTTGCGGCCGCCCACCTTGTGGGACAGCACGATGGGCGCGGAGCCGAGAAGATGCTCGGGGAATTCGTCGCGGATGATTTCCTCGACGAGCAATTCATGCTCGGGCTGCACGACCGCATTCACCAGCGAGACGACGAAGGCCTGGACGCCATTGTCGACGAGCTTGCGGACGCAATCGCGCACGTCTTCCGGGTCGACGGCCATGACGATCTCACCCGTCTCGGCGACGCGCTCGCGAATGCCGACGATCATCTGAACGGGCACGAGCGGCGCGGGGCGCTGCGCCATCGGCAGGTCGCGGCGGAGACGGTCCGGCAGGCCCTCGCCATAGCCGCGGCCGCGGCTCAGCGGCACCATCGCCTCGAAGCCGGCGGTGACGATGAGGCCGACGCGGGGGCCGCGGCGCTCGATCAGCGCGTTGGTGCCGAGCGTGGTCGCGTAGCGGACGCTGTCCACCTCGCGCATGACTTCTTCCAGCGAGAGGCCGAGCTGCTCGTAGGCGATCTTCAGGGAGGCGTTGAAGCCGAGCGCGAGGTTCTGGTGCGTCGTCAGCGCCTTCGCCTCGACATAGACGTCGTCCCAGACAAGCGAGCAATCCGTGAAGGTTCCGCCGATGTCGACCGATACGCGACGCATGTGTTTCGTTCCTCGTTGGGTTTCGTTCAGTGCGAATGAGGGGGCGCGACGAAGTCGGGGCCGAGCACAGGCGCCGAGAGCGGTTCGCGCTTCGCCCATTGCGCCTTCAGGGCATCGATGTCGAGATCGATGTCGTGCGCGGGCGGATGCCCCGGCGGGAGATATTCGACTTCCGCGAGATGGCCGCAGTTCGGGCAGCAATATTCGAGGATGCGGCACCAGTCGGCATCGGGCGCGAAGGTGAAGTCGTATTTCTCCGCGTCGAGGATCGGCGCGTGAATTTCGGAGGGGTCGCGGTCGCGCACGAGGAGACCCTTCTTGTAGTTGTCGCGGGCATTGCCGATGTCGTGGCCGCAGGAGCCGCATTCCCAGCGCTCGCTGTCGAGGTCGATGGTGAGCATCGACGTGATGAAGACTTTCATACTTTCCTCCGGTTCTTCTCCAATCGCGATTGCGCGCGATCCACGGTTGCCGGCACTGCATCAGAGCCCGATTCAGAAGCCTCTCCGTTCAGCCCACCCTCCCCCTGTGGGAGGGTCGAAATTTGCGAAGCGAATTTCGGGGAGGGGTAAGCCGGGGAAACGGGGGACGCGTCATTTGCCGAAAGCGGAGTCCCCCTCCCCAAACCGTCTTCGACGGTTTGACCCTCCCACAGGGGGAGGGTGGTCCAGACGGCAAGCGTCTCGCCCTCTTTCAAACCCGACATCATGGACAGCGTGTTCGTCATCCTCACGCCTATCTCCTGAGCAGCAGGTCGCCATTGCCGCTGACGGCGAAGCGCCAGCCATCGCGGACATGCGTGGTGAAGAAGGCTTCCTCGACGAGGCAGGGACCGGCGCCCCAGTCACCCGGCGCGAGGTCTTCCAGGCGGAAGAGCGGCAGATCGGAGGTTCCCTTGCGGATGCCGGCGGGCTTCGCCTCGCGCTTCTCCTCACAGGCCGGGTCGCCGAGCGCAATCTTGTCGATCGGCTTCGTCACGCGCAGTTCGAGCCAGCTTTCGGTGTTGGCGCCGTCGTGGCGGCCATTGAGCTTCGCGCGCGTGTAGCCCGCGCCATTCTTCGTCAGCACCGCATAGTCGAGACGGCATTCGGCGAGATCGAAGCCCTCGGCGAGCATGCCACGGCGCGCCTGTTCGGCGAGATCGGTCTTCGCCGCATCGACGGCATCCTCGCGGCCGGGGACGAGCTCGGCCATGTAGCTGTGCTCGATGTCGGAAAAGGCGATGCCGTAGGCGGAGAAGACGGCGGCGAATTTCGGGATGAGGACGGTCCTGAGGCCGGCCTTCTCGGCGACGCCGCAGGCGGACATGGGGCCCGCGCCGCCGAAGGCGAGCAGCGTCGCGTCCGGATTGCCTTTCGCCCAGGCGCCGATCTCGTCGGCGATCTTTGCGTGATAGGCGTCGGCCATCGCTTCAGCCGCTTCGGCGAGCGAGAGGCCGAGGGGCGTACCGACTTCGGCCATGATGGCGCGTTCGGCGCGCTCGCGGTCGAGCGGCATGCGGCCGCCGAAATAGGAGGACGGGTCGAGAACGCCGAGGGCGAGGAAGGCATCCGTCATGGTCGCCTTCGTACCGCCGCGCGCGAAGCAGGCGGGGCCGGGTGCGGCGCCGACGCTTTCGGGACCGACGAGGATCTTTCCGCTTTCGGCGCGGATGATCGAGCCGCCGCCCGCGCCGATGCTGTCGATGGCGGCGAGCGGGATCGACACCGGCGCGCCCTCGATGTGGCCGGATTGCGCAACGGCGACGGCGGAATCGTTGAACATGGCGATGTCGGTCGTGGTGCCGCCGATGTCGATGGAGCAGGCGGCGGGAATGCCGTAATGCTTCAGGAGAACCTCGCCGCCGACGACGCCGCCCTGGGGACCCGAGGAATAGGTCTTGATCGCGACCGTCTTCGCGACGCGGGTCGAGTTGCCGTCGTTGCGGAAGATGAGGAGCGGCTTGCGGGCGCGGTGTTCGCGCAGGCGGTTCTCGGCGTTGTAGAGGAAGGTTTCCATGGCGGGATGGAGGAAGGCGTTGACGACCGACGTCCAGACGCGCTGGTCGAGCGTGCCGATGCGCGTCAGCTCCGTCGAGAAGAGAAGCGGCACGGCGCCGAGCAGGTGGCGCGGGAAGGCGCGGTAGAGGACGCGCTTGGCGGATTTTTCGGACGCTGCCGCCTCCGCGCCGGAGAAGGCGATGACGATGCGGGCGGCGCCTGCCGAGACGAGCTTCGAGACGGCGGTGACGAGTTCGGCCGTGTTTTCCGTCGCGGCGGCGGGCGAGACGACGCGGACGCGATCGCCGACAAAGGCCTCGAAGAGCGCGGGGGCGGCGTTCATCGCTCCGGTCGCGACGGCGTCGTCATCCGTCAGCAGGCCGATGCGCGGCCCCTTGCGCTGCACGATGGCGTTGGTGCCCTGCGTGGTCGAATAGCGGATGTAGTCGATGGAGCCGACGAGCTTCGGCAGGTCGATCTCGCCATCGAGCTTTTCGGAAAGCGCTTCGAGGCACTTCACGAAGCATTCGGTCAGATCGTGCGGTGTCGTCAGCGTCTTCGCGTGAACGGTCGAAGCGCCGTCGGTCGCGCAGACGTCGGTCAGCGTGCCGCCATTATCGATGCTTACAAGAAGCCCCACCGCAAGTTCCTCCCCGATGTCTTTTCGGCGGGCGCCGAAACGAAGCGACCCGACCCTTTATGAGGAGAAAATTAGCGGTGGCCGACCCCCCGAACCCCACCCGAAAGGATGGAAATGAGAGGGAGAGAATTGCGGAGTAGAGGATGTTGAAAACAGCGCGTCATGACCCGCTTCATGCGGGTCATCCACGTCGCGCTGCGGAAACAGAAGGAAGACGTGGATGGCCCGGACAAGCCGGGCCATGACGAACTTCGGGAGCAAGCCAAGACAGCAAACCGTTACTCGATAAGACCGAAATGGCGGGCGACGGAGACGGCCTGCATGCGGTTGCTGATCTGCAGTTTCTCGAAGATGTTCCTGAGGTGCCACTTCACCGTGTTGGTCGACAAGGAGAGCCGGTCGGCGAGCGCCTTGTTGGAAAAACCGTTGGAGACGAGACGCAGAATCTCGCGTTCACGGTCCGTCAGATCCTCGAGCAGCGGCGCGCCCGCATCCTCGTCGGCATAGTCCTCATCGTGCTGCGCCAGCGGCGGCGCGAACTCGCCTGCTTCCGACAGGAGTTTGTCGAGATAGGCGGAAACGCGGTCCTTCTGCGGCAGGTCGGGGAACTTCGGCAGGGCCTGACGCGCCTCGTGCAGCAGACGGACGGCCTGCGGGCCTTCGTCGAGAACGAGGCGGATGAACTGGTCCGGCGCGCCGACCTGGAGCGCCTCGATCAGCGCACGGCGGGCGGAATTCACCTGGCCCTCGACATTGAGCGAGATGGCAAGGAGCAGGTTGAGCTTCATGAAGCGGCGGAGACGGCGCTGCGCGCGCGCCTTGCGGGCGGCGGGCTGGATCAGCGCGCGGGCATCGGCGTGACGGCCGGCGAGAATCAACAGGCGCGCCTCGGTGACGGTATGCGCTTCGGTTTCGCCCGCATGAAAAACGAGATCGTCTTCATTGTCGGGCTCGGCATGGGCGAGGCTCGCGAAGCGGGTGCGGGCCTTTTCGAGATCGCCGGCAAGCGTCGCCTGGCGGACGAGTTCGGCCTTCGCATAGGTGACGAGGCGGCGCAGATTGTAGCGGTGGCCGAGATACATCATGCGGTCGAGGACTTCCTCGGCCTCACGCTCCTCGCCGCGCAGATTGGCGATGCGCGCCATGGTCAGGAAGGCAAGCGCGAGCGGTTCGACGATCGCCTGCTGTTCGAGGAGCAGAAGATGATCGTGGAGCAGCGTTTCGGCCTCCACGATGCAGTTCTTCTCGTAGAGCGTTTCGGCGAGGCAGGCGGCGATCACCGAACCGGCGGTGACGCTCGCGGTCGCGCATTCCTCGTTGTGGACATAGGCCTGTTTCAGGCTCTTCAACGCTTCCTCGTTGTAGCCCTGCGCCGCGAGGACGTTGGCGTGAATCCACTCGCAATAGGACAGGCCGAAGGGATTGTGCGCGCGGTCATGAAGCGCGCGGGCCTGCAGCGTGACGTCGCGCGCCTCCTCGAAGCGGCTGTTCAGATAGAGCCAGTATCCGCGCGCGTTGAGCGCGACGGCATATTCGAAGCCCTTGCCCGGCGTGAGATGGTCGAGGGCGAGCTGCGCGTTGCGGCCGATCTCGACGACCTGATCCTGTGCGGCCGTGGTGAAGATGCGGGTGTAGTAGTGGACGCCCCAGGCTTCCTGCGACGCCCCTTCCCTTTCGAGCGCGGCCTGGCGGAGCGCGAGGATGCGGTTTGCCTTGGCGAACTCGCGGCGGAAGCCGTAGGCGACGATGGCGGCGTTGAGGATGTCTTCGTATTCCTGGATGATCTCCGGCGGGAGGCGATCCGCGTAGCGCACGATGAGATCGAGGCGCTCTTCGCCGACGAGCCGCTCGATACCGGCATTCAGCAGCGCCGCCGCTTCCTTCTCGTGGCCGGCATCGAGATAATGCGTGATCGCTTCCTCGCGAAAGTCATGCTCCGCGTACCACTCGGCAATCCGCTTGTGACGGGCAAGGACTTCCGTTTCCGACATTTCGCGGCGGAGCCGCGTCAGCAGGACCTGCCGGAAAACGGTGTGAAAACGGAACCAGCGCCGCTCCATGTCGACCGGCGTGAGGAAGAGGCCGAGATGTTCGATCTCGTCGAGGCAATGGGCGCCGTCGGGCCGGCCTGAGACATGCTCCAGCAGTTCGGGACAGATGCGCTCGGGCATGCAGGCTTCGAGCAATACGCGCTGGAAATCGGCGGACAGATTCTCGAAGACGTCGGTGGCGAGGAAGTCGATCAGGTCCGGCGTGACGCCCGAGGCGGGAAGCGCGCGCGCCCGGCCGGTGCGGCCGCGCATCGAGAGGCGGATGCATTGAAGGGCGGCGGGCCAGCCATCGGTCGCGGTCTGATAGCGGTCCACTTCGGAATCGGAGATGTCGCGAAACTCGCGGAAGAATTCCGAGGTCTCGTTGGCGCGAAAGCGCAAGCCCTCGACGTTGACGACGACGGCCTGTTCGCGCAACTGAAGCCGCGGAAGATTGATCGCCGGGATCACGCGCGTGCCGATGCAGAGCTGGGCGCCGGAGGGCAGCACACGGACCAGCTGCGCGATCACGGCTTCCATGCCGGGATGCGCCGCCTGTTCGAAATTGTCGATGACGATGACGATGTCCTGCTGCACGGCGCGAACGCAGCGCAGGAAATCCTGGATCGACGCGGACGAGGTTTCGGACAGGGTGACGACCGGCTCGCCGTCGGGGATCGCTCCCGTGATCGCCTCGCAGAGAAGGCGGAGGAAAGGGGACGGGTCGGAATAATGCGCTTCGAGATGAAGCCAGGCGATGCTGGCGCCCTGCCCCTCCCGCCAGGCGCAGTATTGCCGCAACAGCGTCGTCTTGCCGAAGCCGGCGGGCGCCTGCGCGACGATGAGGCGGACGCCGGTGTGATTTTTCAGACGATCGATCTGGTGCTTGCGCAGCACGATGTTGTTGGACGCGGGCGACCGGGACAGCGCCTTCGCGAAAGAGGGCGCAGCCACCTTCCTCCCGCGCGGCTTGTCCCGCGATACCTCAGGTTCCGCTGCTCCTCCCATCGATCCCTCCTCCAAGGGTGGTGGGCGCCACACAGGCGCCCGCGCGATCGGGATGCGCTTTTTCGCGCGTTATTTTCCGATACGCACCATCAGTTTGCCGTTATTGCCGCCGGTGTAGAGCAGGCGGAGTGCATCGACCGCGTTTTCAAGTCCGTCTTCGATATGCAGGCGGTATTTGAGATCGCCCGCGCGCATCCACTCGACGAGCTTGGCGTGGTATTCCGGGAAGTGCGCCGCGTAGTCGAGAATGACGAAGCCCTGAATGGTGAGGCGCTTCATGATGACATTGCGGAACATGTAGGGGCCGGGCACGGGGCCCGACGAATTGTAGGTCGAGATGAGGCCGCAGATGACGACGCGGCCGCCTTCGTTCATCAGGGTGAGGCCGGCGTCGAGCTGCTCGCCGCCGACATTCTCGAACTGCACGTCGATGCCGTTCGGCGCTTCGCGCTTCAGGGCTTCCAGCAGGTCTTCCTTGCGGTAGTTGATGGCGGCATCGAAGCCGAGCTCGTCGGTCAGCCATCTGCACTTGTCGTCCGATCCGGCGACGCCGACGACGCGGCAGCCCTGCAGCTTCGCGATCTGGCCGACCAGCGCACCGACGGCACCGGCGGCGGCCGTGACGACGACCGTGTCGCCGGGCTTCGGCTTGCCGATCTCGAGAACGCCGACATAGGCCGTCGGGCCGGCGACCGCGAGGATGCCGAAAGCATCCGCGAGCGGCACGCCTTCGGGCCTCGGAAACGGCGCATAGCCTTCGCCGTCGGTCACGATCCAGTCCGACCAGGTGCCGAGGCCGGTGACGAGGGAGCCTTGCGGGAAGGCGGGGTTCCGCGATTCCGCGACCTCGCCGAGGATGAAACCCAGCATGCGCGAGCCGGTCGGCAGCGGGTCCATGTAGGTGTCCCAGTCGCTCATCCAGACGCGGTTGGTGGCGTCGAGCGACATGTAGAGGGTGCGAATGAGGATTTCGCCCTCCTGGAGGGCCGGGATGGGCTCCTCCCTGAGGATGAGCGTGTCGTCCTCGATGACATCCTTCGGGCGCTTGTTGAAATACCAGTGACGGGCTTTCGCTTCCACCCGAGCCTCCCCCCTTGCGGCCGGTTCCGTGGAATTTTCTCCACGAATCCAGTTACTTATCGTTTTCAGCACGCTTTCCTCCCCAGGTAGCGTTTTCAGGCGGGCATGCTGAAGCAGATATTCCCACCCATACCCACCCTAAAGGGTGGGTCGGTGAGAATGACATACTTCGAGGCCGGAAGGGTGAACGAAGGCGGGGTCAGTTCAGCCGCGGGGAAATTCTCAAGGTGAGCTGAAGGGGCGCGCGGGCAACGGAAATGCCCGCCGGGAAGGGAGCAAAAGGTACGCTGCGCTGGATCGCCGCAAGGGCCGCCCGGTCCAGGACCGGGTCACCCGTCGATTGCAGAACGCGCAACTGCTCCAGCCTGCCCGTCCGGTGAACGAGAAGGACAACGACGAGTATGCCTTCACGGCCGCGTGCTTCCTCCGGATAGACGACATTCGAGACAATCCGGCGGCCCATGGCGTTCAGGTAAGCGTCGCCGCCGCTCGCCTTGGCGAGTTGCTGTTCGGCGCTCGAGGCGCCCTGATTGCCCGCATTGAGGTCGTAGCCCTCCTCAACGGTTCGGGCCCAGCCCGGCAGGTCTTCCTTCTCAGCCTTCTGCTCCTTCTCGGCGGGCTTTTCCTCCGGCTGCTTCTCGACTTCCACGGGCTCTTCCTCCGTCGGCTCCTCGCCATCGCCAGGGGCGGACGGATCGTCGGTCGCGCCGGAACGGGTGAAGGTTCGCTCCTGAGCCGCTTCTTCCTGTGGCTGCGGCTCGGGTTCGGGCTGGGGCGGCTGTTGGGGCTCCGGCTTCGGCTCCTGCACGAGTTCGACGGAAATGGAGGGCGGCTCCTGGCGGGAGGGCGCGTCCGGGGCGAGGAGGAGGAAGGAAGCGATCACCAGAATGTTAAAAAGGAGCGCCAGCGCGAGCGCGATGGCGAGTTCGCTTTTCCATGTCTTCGGGCGGGCGGGCGGCGGCGGCGCGACATGAAGCTTGGCACACGGGGCACCGTCGCGGGGTGCCCCCTGGCCATTACTCACCGTCGCAGAAACCATTTCAGCCGAAATTCCTCACATCCGCGCCACAGCGGACGCAGGGCGAAGCTTATCAGGAGCCATGCCTCGATGGCAGGGGCGGCCGCGGAAACAGCGGCTCAGGGGTCAATTCGCGTGCCCGACCGGCCCGACAGAATATCCGCCGCCTGCCCGAGCGCGCCGATGAAGGCGGGATTGCCGGTCGCCAGCGCGAAGTCGCGCGCCGCCTGGATCTTGGGGCCCATCGACCCCGCGGCAAAGGCGGCGGGATCGAGGGTCCGGGCGGAGAGGACATCGATGCGGGCCTGCGCGGGCGTGCCCCAGGCCTCGTAGACGCCGTCCACATCCGTCAGGATCAGCAAGCGGCCGGCGTCGAGATCCTGCGCCAGAAGACAGGCCGCGAGATCCTTGTCGATGACGGCTTCGACACCTTCCGGTGCGCCTCCCGGACCGGCGCGGACGGGAATGCCGCCGCCGCCCGCGCAAACGACAAGACACCCGCTTTCGACGAGGCGGCGGATGGCGGCGAGCTGCACGATCCGGCGCGGCGCGGGCGAGGCGACGACGCGGCGCCAGGCCTTTCCGTCCGGGCCTTCCGCTGCGACGGCCCAGCCGCGTTCGGCGGCGAGCGCGCGCGCCGTGCTTTCGTCATAGACAGGCCCGATCGGTTTCGACGGCTTTGCGAATGCGGGATCCGCGGGATCGACCAGCGTCTGCGTGAGGACGGTGACGATCTCGCGATCCGGCAGCGCGCGGCGCATCGCTTCCTCGATCACATATCCGATCATGCCCTGGGATTCAGCGCCCAGCACATCGAGCGGATAAGGCGGCGCGCCCTTGTAGGCTTCGGCTTCGAGCGCGAGGAGGCCGACCTGGGGGCCGTTGCCGTGCACGAGCACGACCTCGTGTTCGCGCGAGAGAGCGGCGAGCATGTCCGCGGCCTCGCCCATGTTGCGGCGCTGCTCGCCGATGCCGAGCGTATCGCCGCGTTTCAGAAGGGCGTTTCCACCGATGGCGACGACGAGACGCATGGCTCAGGCACCCCGCGCCGCGGGCTGCTGCTGGGTGATGCAGTGGATGTTGCCGCCGCCGAGAAGGATTTCGCGGGCGGGAACGGGGACAACCGTGCGGCGGGGAAAGAGCCCGGCGATCCTTTCGATGGCCTCACCATCTCGCGGATCGCCGAAGACGGGCACGGCGACCACGCCGTTGGCGATGTAGAAATTGACGTAGGAGGCGGCGAGGCGTGCACCGGCGAGGCGCGGCTGCGTGCCCTCGACCGCATCGACGCCGCGACTCTCTTCCTCCGTGAGATAGAGCGGTCCCGGCTGGTGCAGCTTGTGAATTTCGAAGTGCCGTCCGCGCGCGTCCGTCGCGGCGGAAAGGCGCTCGAAGGCATCGCGGGAAATGTCGTATTGCGGGTCGGACTTGTCGTCGGTCCAGGTGAGCGCGACGACGCCGGGGCGCACGAAGCAGCAAAGGTTGTCGATGTGACCGCTGGTTTCGTCGTCGACGACGCCGAGGCCCAGCCAGACGGTTTTCTCGATGGAGAGATAATCACCGAGAACCTGCTCGATCCCGGCGCGGGAGAGGCCGGGGTTCCGGTTCGGGTTGAGAAGGCATTCCTCGGTCGTCAGCAGCGTGCCTTCGCCATCGACATGGATGGAGCCGCCCTCGAGCACGATGGGCGCGCGGTAACGCTCCACGCGCTCGATCTCCGCCACCTTGGAGGCGACGAGATCGTCCTGGTCCCACGGGAAATAGAGGCCGCCATCGAGACCGCCCCAGGCGTTGAAGATCCAGTCGACGGCGCGGACATCGCCCCGCCCGTTCACGACGAAGGTGGGGCCGCAGTCGCGCATCCATGAATCATTGTTCGACAGTTCGACAACGCGGATGGAGGGCGGGAGCATCGCACGCGCATTGGCGAACTGGCGCGGCGATGCGCCGACGGTAACCGGTTCGCCGCGCGCAATTGCTTCCGCGACGGCGACGAAGGCCTGCTGGGCGGGCTTGGCGCCGAGACGCCAGTTGTCCGGCCGCTCGGGCCAGAGCATCCATGTTCCGGCATGAGGCTCGAATTCGCCCGGCATGCGGAAGCCATCCGTCCGCGGTGTCGTGGCAAGCGTCCGCACCATTGAAGACCCTCAAGAAGAAAGAGGCGGCGACGCCAACGCGCCGCCGCCGACCGTCATTTTCAACCGGCACGCTTCCGTTCGGCCCAACGGACAAGGCCTTCCCCGACGATGAGCGTGACCACGACGCCGGCAACAACCGAGGCGGCATAGATCATGTCGAACTCGCCCGGTGTATAGATGAAGAAGACCACCGCCTGCAGGATGAAGAGCATGCAGATAACGGCAAGGACAACCGCCCCGCCCTTCCCGCCGGGCACGCGGTAGGGACGCGGCGTCGAGGGATCGCTGTTTCTGAGCTTCAGGAAGGCCGCGAACATCGCAAGGTAGGGCAGCAGAAAGACGATGGAAGAGAAGGCGAAGAGCGTCCAGAAAAGATCTTCCGCATCCGCCGCGAGGAAGCCGTAGATGACGATGACGACGGTCGTCACGACACCTGTGACGATGGCGGCGCTGGCGGGCGTCTTGTGGACGGCGTGAAGGCGCGAGAACATCGGCGGCAGATTGCCGTCGAGTGCCGCTTCCGCCGCCGACCGGTTCGCGCCCATCGTCCATGTGACCATGTTGGCGAGGAAGGAATAAAGCGCCATCAGGCCCAGCGCGATAACGAGCGCGCCGCCCGTGCCGCCCTCACCGAGCAGAACGCGGAGTGTATCGACGATGCCGCTGACGAGGTCGATCTCGTCGAGGGGGAGCGCGATCAGGATGCCGATGGTGGCGAAGAGATAGAAGGCGGCGATTAGAATGCCGGATACGGCAATCGTGACAGGCACGTCACGCGCCGGATTCTTCATTTCCGCGCTTGCACCGGACATGAGCTCGAAGCCCATGAAGTTGTAGACGATGACCGGCAGGAAGGCGAGCGAGGCACCCCAGCTCGGCGTCATGCTGGAAAGGGTGAGTTCGTTCGCGACACCGTGATTTGCCGCGTAGACGAACCCGCCGATGCCGATTACGAGCATGATCGCGACCTTGAAGATCGCGCCGAGATTCGGCACCCATTTACCGATGTCGAGACGGACGACATTGATCCAGACGGTCAGCCATGTCAGTGCGACGGCAATCGCGATCTGCGTCCAGAGGCCGAGATCGGGCATGAAGAGCGCGGCGAAGATGCCGGCGAAAAGAATGAAGACCGAGGGCTGCCAGAGTGCAACGTTGATCCACCATAGCCAGGCGGTTCGGCCGCCCCAGCGCGCACCGAAGGCCCGGCGCACCCAGGCATAGATGCCGCCCTGGTCGGGATAGGCGCTGCCGAGTTCGGCCGTGATCAGCCCATAGGGAATGAAGAAGAACACCATGGTGAATATCCACCAGAAGACGGATTGCGGGCCAATGGCCGCGGACGCCGCAAGCTGGTCGATGACGAGAATGGCGCAAACGGTGAACAGGGTGAGATCGAGGCCACGCAGGACCTTCTTGTAGCCGCGCTGTTGCGGCGCGCCGGCGGTGGTATCGGACATCGTCTTTTCCCCCTTCAAGGGTTGTTCGCATGGAGCACGACCGAGTCCCCACCCACCACCACGGTCAGCCGAGGAATGCCTCGACGAGGCCGCGATGATGCGCGATCAGGGTCTCGGACGCACGCTTGAGACGCGGGTACACGAACCAGACAAGCAATGCTTTTTCGGTATGGAGCCTGTTTTCCGACTGATCGTAGATGATGGATTGAGGTCCATCCATGACTTCGTCGGTCGCCTCGACGCCGCGCGAGGCGGGCAGGCAATGCATGAAACGGGCTGTAGCGGGCGCTTTCGCGAGAAGGTCCGAGTTCACCTGGAATTTCGGCATGAAGGCGGCGCGGCGCTCGGGAATCTCGTCTTCCTGACCGATCCACCACCAGAGATCCGTGTAGATGAAGTCGGCATCGGAGACGGCGGCGACAGGATCGTCAGTGAAGGTGAGCGTCGCACCGGACTGCGCGCAGGCTTCCTTCACCATGGCGCGATGTTCGGCGGAGACCTGATATTTCTCCGGCGCGGCCTGCGTGAAGGAAATACCGAGGCGGGCGCAGATGAACATCAGCGAGACGCAGACATTGGTCGCATCGCCGACGAAAGTGAGTTTGAGATCGGTGAGTGCTTTGCCTTTCGGCGCGTGTTCCGTCATCGTGAAAACGTCGCAGAGAACCTGCGTCGGGTGGTTGAAATCCGTGAGACCGTTGATGACCGGAACGGTCGCGTATTTTGCGAGGTCGAGCACCGTCTGATGCTTCAGGGTGCGCGCCTCGATGACATCCACCATGCGGGAGACGACGCGGGCCGTATCCGCGATCGACTCGCGCGCGCCGAGATGGATTTCGCCGGGACGCAGATAGAGCGCGTGGCCACCGAGCTTCGTCATGGCGACCTCGAAGGAGACGCGGGTGCGCGTCGAGGGCTCCTCGAAGATCATGCCGAGAGATGCGCCCTGCAGAAGCCGCGGACAGGCGCCTTCCTTGTCGGCCCGTTTCAGAAGGGCCGTCAGTTCCATGATCTTCTGCAGCTCGCCGCTCGAAAAATCCAGGATGTGAACGAAATGACGCAGCATAAGATAAAGCCCCCAAGCCGGAGCCGGAAATGGACCAGGCAGGAGAATTAAAGCTTCCGCGATACGGCGAGTCCATTGGCATGAGCGGCGGCAAATTGAAGCAAGGCAGTAAGGGCGGCGTCTCCGCTTCACCAGAGAGCGGATTTGCGACAGTATGGTTGGCGCATCAAGATCGGTGCCTGGACCATGTTGCAGTGCGATCCATATGCGCTTGCTGAACCTTGTCTCCTTATTGAAGAGTTTATGACATGACGCAGATGACGGTGGCCGCGACGCAGATGGCTTGCGGCTGGGACAGGGACGAGAACATCGCGCGCGCCGAGAAGCTCGTTCATGCGGCGGCGGAGCGCGGCGCAGGCGTGATCCTGCTGCAGGAACTCTTCGAGACACCCTATTTCTGCAAGGATACCGAGCCGGACCTGCTGCACCTCGCCGGCCCTGCGACCGACAATCCCGCCGTGCAGCATTTTCGCTCCCTCTCAGCAAAGTACGAGATCGTGCTCCCGATCTCGATCTATGAGCGGGCGAACAACGCGCAATACAACTCGCTTGTCGTGATCGATGGCGGCGAGATACTCGGCATCTACCGCAAGTCGCATATTCCGGACGGACCGGGCTATCGGGAGAAGTATTATTTCAATCCGGGCGACACCGGCTTCCACGTCTGGAACACGCGCCGCGGGCGCGTCGGCGCCGCGATCTGCTGGGACCAGTGGTTTCCGGAGACGGCGCGCATATTGACGCTTAAGGGTGCCGACGTCGTTCTCTACCCGACCGCCATCGGGTCCGAGCCGCATGACGAGACGATTCATTCCCGAGACCACTGGCAAAGGACGATGCAGGGTCACTCGGCGGCGAACCTGATCCCTGTCGTTGCGTCGAACCGGATCGGGCGCGAGGAGGGATCGAGCTGCGCCATCACCTTTTACGGATCGTCCTTCGTCACCGACGCAACCGGCGCGAAGGTCGCCGAGGCAAGCGAACACGAAGAAGAAGTGATCCTTGCAAGTTTCGACGTCGAGCAGAACAGGCGGCAGCGCGTGGCCTGGGGCGTGTTCCGCGACCGGCGGCCGGAACTCTACGGGGACATCCTCACGCTCGACGGATCGCAGCGGCGCTGAGCACTACCCGATCCCGATGTCGGCGACGATGGGCAGATGGTCCGATGCGTCGCGCGCATCCAGGTCGCTCCAGCTGCGGAGGATGCGGGCAGGTGCGCCGCAGTAGATGCGGTCGAGGCGGAGAAGCGGCCAGCCGGACGGAAAGGTCCGCTCCATCGTGCGCGCAGGCAACACACCCTTGAGACGGCGGCGGACCCAGCCAAAGGAAAACCAGTCGTTGAAATCGCCCATGACGACGCAGGCCCCCCCGCCTTTGCGTGCGAGAGCGGCGAGCGTCGCCGACTGCGCGCGCCGTTCCCAGATGCTGAGGCCGAGATGCGCGGTCACGAGACGGAGCGGCCCTTGCGGCGTTTCCACTTCCGTGGAGATGGCGCAGCGCGGCTCGCGGGCACCGAAGGAGAGGTCGTGCACGCAGGTGCGGTTCATGGGGAAACGGCTGATGACGACATGGCCATAATGGCCGTCGGGCGCGGAGATGGTTCGCGCTTCGGCAGCGTGTTCACCGAGCGCCTCGCTGAGGAAACGCAGGGGAGCGCTCTCGGCGGAGCGGCCGCGCGAATCGACTTCCTGCAGGGCGACGATGTCCGGATCATGGCGGGCGACCAGATCGACGACGCGCGCGAGGTCGTAGCGGCGATCCGGGCCGACGCCGCCGTGAATGTTCCAGCTCAGAAGGCGCAGCGACGACGGCATCAGTCCGACTTTCGCCACCTTGCGATCAGCTTCTGAAGCGCGAACGCAAAACCGATCCAGAGCACGAGCGCGCCGAGGACGATGGCGAGATCGCTCAGAGAGGGATCTTCGAGCATGGCGAAAACCCGGTCGCCCATGACCGAGAGCAGCACAATGCCCGGTGCAAGACCCAGCAATGTGCCGAACGTATAGTCGATGACGGGAAGGCGGAAGGCGCCCGCAACGAGGTTCACCAGCATGAAGGGGGCGACGGGGACGAGGCGGATGGTGGCAACGGCGAGAACGCCGCGCTCGCCGATACCACGGCTGATGCGGTTGATCCGCGGGCCGATGAGATTGCGCAGGAAGCGCGCGCCGAGACCGCGCCCCGCGCCGTAAGTCGCAAGCGCGCTCGACATGGAGCCGAGCCCCGCATAGAGGAGGCCCGGCCAGAGGCCGAAGGTGCCGGCTGTGACCAGAATGAGCACGGTGACGGGGAAGGCAAAGAAGCCGGCGATCACATAGAGCGCGACGATGGCGAGGACCGCGAAGGGATTGTCCGCCATGCCGCCGAAGGTTTCACGCAACTTGTCGGGCTGGGCATATTCGGAAAGCGGCGTGTAGCGCCAGAGAAGACCGAGCGCGACGACGAAGAGAAGCAGAGCCGCCGCCTTGACGATGGTGGAGAAGCGGCCGCGACTTTCCTCGCCTCCCAGATCGACGATATCGGCGAAGTGCTCGCCGGACGCGATGGGGCGGCCGGGGTCGGCGATGGATTCGATGGCGGTGAACGCTTCGCCCGGCGGTTCTTCGCCGTCGGCCACGGGACGGAGGCCGCGATCCTTCACCCTGGCGCGATCCATCGCGGCGAAGATCGAACCGGTTTCATGCAAGGCGCCGGCGATCTCGCCCGAATCGACGCCGCAATGTTCACCGAGCAGACGGCCAAGGGCATCGAGCACACCAGCACGAGAGGCATCGTCCGAGGCCTCGATGACGAGGTCGCATTCGGTGTCGGTACCCATGGAGCGGTTGCAGAGATTGGCGGAGCCGACGCGCAGCAGCGCATCGTCGACGATCATGACCTTGGAATGGACCATCACATCGACTTCCTGGCCTTCCTTGCCGACGGTGGGATAAACGAGGCGGACACGATCCGCGACATCCGCCTGGCGGATGATCTCCATGAAGCGGATGCGTCCCGCGAGCATGGTCTGCTGCTCAAGCCAGGCTTCATGCGTCTTCGGCGCGACAAGCAGCACCTCGAGATCCGGGTTTTCGCCGAGACGCCCGGCCAGCGCGCTGGCGACTTCCGTACAGGTGAGAAACTGGTTCTCGATGTAGATCCAGCGTTGGGCGGCGGCGATCATGTCGGGGAAGAGCGTCTCGATCTCGCGCACAGCGGGGCTGCCATTGACGGCGGGCTCGGTGCGCGCGATGCCGATGGCGGCGGCGGCAAAATGCGGGTCGACACCTGCCGGCCAGGGGTCGCCACCGGCGGGCGCGGGAGTCAGTTCCTCGCAGGCGGCGCGGTGCCAGCGCGTCCGTGCCAGTTCGCCGAGCGCCGCGGCAGCGGCGCCATCCACCATCATCTGAACGTCGTGAAACGGCTTGTAGGGCGCGTCCCCCGGATCGACGCGGAGATCGTTTGCCGGATCGTGCGCCGGCGTATCCCAGCGACGGACCGTAATGTCGAGGCCGCCGCTGAAGGCGAGACAGTCGTCGATGACCACGATTTTCTGGTGATGGGAAGCGCCGAGGGGAATTTCATCGTCGAGGCAGAGATCGATGTTGCGCGGCGTGTTCCAGCGGAGCGGCACGGCGGGCAGCAACTCGCGCTCCATCGCGTAGATGACCGAATAGTCCCAGAGGAGGAGCTTTATCTCGAGGTCCGGGTTCTCCCGCGCGAGAGCGGCAATGAATTCGCCGAAGGTTTCGGGAAGGTCATCATCCACCTTGCCGGAGGGACCGACAAGGCGCGTGCGGCTGTCGATGTCCCAGCCGACGATCAGGATCGAATGGCGGGCATTCTTCATCGCCGTGCGCAAGGTCTCGAAATAATGCGCAGCATCGACGAGGAGGCGGGCACGCGCCGCCTCCTCGACACGCCAGACATTGCGCGACGGTCTCAAAACTCCCGTCTTTTCCGACTCTTCCGCGCGGGAAAAGTCCTGAACCGACATGCGATCTTCCTGTTCCGGTTAAAGCTCTCGCAGTGCACAACGCTTCAACCGGCAGAAAGTCTCACCTTTTTGCCGAAAATTTGGCGACTCAGAGCTTGAGGCCGGTCGGTCCTTCGAAGGAAGCGAGGTCGAAATAATCGCTGAAACGATAGATTTTGCCGTTTTTCAGCTCGAAAACGCCGTTGACCGGAAGATCGAGGCTTCTGCCGTCGTGAAGGCGGAAATGGTCGACCCTCTCAGCAAAGACGAGATTCGGTTCGGCGGCGATACGCACGATCTCAAGTTCGGCGTAGGAAAAGACCGAGAGGAAATCCTCGAAGATCTTGCGGATGCCGTCGATGCCCTTGATCGGGGCGACGGGGATGTTGTGATAGACCGCATCGTCGGTGAAGCACTCCATGATGCCAGGCACGTCGCGCTTCTGCCAGGCGCCGAGAAAGTCGGCCACCACCTGCTTGGATGCTTCGGCCGTCATGGTTCCGGTTGTCGTGTTCATTTCTTTCCTCCCTTGATCGTTCGATTACTGAGATACGTAGCCGCCATCGACCGCGAGCGCGTGGCCGGTGACGAAGCTCGCGGCGGGTGAGGCAAGCCAGATGGCCGCTTCCGCCGCCTCCGAGGGCGCGCCGAGGCGTCCCATCGGTTTCAGCGCGAGCAGACTTTCGCGGAAATTCGGCGCGCCATCCGCCAGACGGTCGACCATCGAGGTCTCGATCATGCCGGGGCAAAGTGCGTTGACGCGGATGCCGGACTTGGCGGCGTCGATCGCGACCGACTTCACGAGACCCACGACGCCATGCTTGCTGGCGACATAGGCCGCGAGCCCGCCCGCGCCGACGAGACCCGCGACGGAGGCCGTCGCCACGATGGCACCCTCGCCCGCCGCCATCATGCCGGGTAGAACGGCGGAGATGGTGCGCCATACCCCGACGATATTTGTGTCGATAACGCGGGTGAAATCGTCCTCCGTCACATCCCAGGGCGCGGCGAGCTTGCCTTCGACGCCGGCATTTGCGAAGGCGACCGTGGGAACCGCACCCAGTTCCGATTTTGCACGGGCGACGAGCGCATCCATGTCCTGTTTCCTGCGAACATCCGTGCGGAGAAAGAAGGCTTTCGTTCCCTTCTTGCGCAAGGCTTCCGCGACGGCCTCGCCTGCTTCGGTAATATCGCCCAATGCGAGCGACGCACCTTCGCGTGCCGCGATTTCTGCCATTGCACGGCCGATGCCGGCTGAAGCGCCGGTGATGACCGCGACCTTACCTTCCAGAGCGCCCGGCATCAGCCCTGCCCTCCGGCTTCGGCGATGAAGCCGTAGAAGTTGTTGGAAGGTGTGGCACCGCCAGCGATGTATTCAGCCTTCACTTTCGAGAGCGCATCCGTCTTCCAGGCGGCGTCGGGTCGTGCGAGGTCTTCGAGGCCATAGACCTGCGTGGCATTGCCGGCGAAGATCGCGCTCTTGACCGCACCATCGGCGGCGCCGAGTTCGGCGAAGCCGTGAGCCTTGCGCATGTCTTCGGGGATTTCGATGCGGCGCATGGCTTCAATCTGCCATTGTGGCGAGCCGTACCAGACGCTGTCCGTTCCCCAGATGATGTGGTCCTCGCCCATGCCACGGATGAGCACGCCCATGAGCGCAGCGGCGAGACGCGGATGCGTGATGGCGCAACTACCGAAGGTCGTGCCGAGTTCGGCATAGACGTTGGAGACGCCGTATTGCTCCGGAATGTCCGCGAGGTCGCTTACCCAGTCGATGCGGCCTTCCCTTTCGAACTGCGCCAGCAGCGGATCGGGCGAGGTGAGCAGCGGACGAAAGCCCGAGTGGTAGATGATGAAGTTCAGCTCCGGCCAGTCGCGCGCGGCGGGACCGACATCGTCCACCATGGCGTGACGCCAATGGGTGATGACGTTTTCGTAGTCTTCCGGCAGCAGGCCCTTGTGAATGCAGACATTGCGGATGCCCGCTTTCACCATGCGCTCGTAAGCCGGGTACATGAGCTTCTCGTCGTCGAGACGCCAGGGATATTGCGAATTGTCGAACGGATCGCCCAGTGTGTAGCCCTTCCAGCTGTCGGGCTTCAGCACTTCGATGGCACGATCGATCTCTTCGAGCCAGCCGGGTTGGCCGGGCGCGATGACCGTATGCGAAAGCATGCGGCGCGAGCCTGACGCCTTGTTGACGAAATTGCGTGCGTCAGCAAGCCCGTCATTGTTCATGATGACATTCGGACCGTGATCCGCAGGGGCGGCGCTGATGAGACCTATCTTCGTGTCGCTGTCGAAGTAGACCTCCTTCATGAAGTTATCAAACTTGAAACTGTCGAATGTGATTTCGCCGAGATCTGCGTTCCATTTCCTGGCGTAGTTGCCGAGATGAAGGATGCCGTCCCAGGCATAATCGTCGCGCACGAAATGAAGCTGCATGTCGACGATGTACTGGTCCGCAAAGCGGGATGCGCGCTCGGCGGCAGCGGCGGGATCCGTCGTTTCGGCATGGGCAACGGAAAAGACGTCGCCGCCGAATACCCTGTTCATGACGAGAAAGGATGTGGCGAGACCCGCTGTGGAGCGCAGGAAGGAACGGCGGTCAAGACCGAGCTTGCCGCCCTGTTCGTCCGCCGCGGCGAGGATGCCGCTTTCGACGCGCGCCTGATCAGGCGTTTGCTGCAACGGCATGTACTCGCCGTTGGAGACCATGCGCGTCGGCATGGGAATGCCGGACGTCTTCTTGTCGGCTGCAGATACCCGTTTTCTCTGCTTGTCCGTGAGCCACATATTTCCCTCCCTCTTCTATTGTTGTTCAGTTCATTTCGATCAGTGCGCCCGGGCGAAAAGCCCGTGCGCCAGCACACGCGCGGCGAGCGGCGGCGCCAGGAGCGATGCAGGCGGGCGCAGAAGATGCATTACCTCCAGAAAGCTGTGGGCGGCGCGGCGATCGCTCCACGAGAGTTCGTGGACCTGTTCGAGGTACCAGTTGGCGAACTTGGTCCAGAGCGGCGGATGCGCGGCGACCGTCGGGTCCCGGTATTCCTCCGTTGTCGAGATGAGCCAGCACTGGTCCGCGAATTTCGCGTATTCACGCTGAAAGACCGGACCGAAGCCCTTGAGGCTCAGCTTTCCGCTCTTCCGCCGCCGCGCAACGCAGGTGTCGAGAATGCGTGCGGCGGTGGCTCCCTGTGTCATGCCCTGCGCATAGATCGGATTGAAGGAGCAGGCGGCATCGCCGATAACGACGAGACCATCCGGCATGGTGGCGAGCCGTTCGTAGTGACGGCGGAGATTGCCCGGGAAACGATGAAGCCCGGCGGGTGTCAGCGGCTCGGCGTCGCGGATCGCCTCGTAGATGTCCGGCACGGGGAGCCCGCGCGCAAAGTCGAGGAAGCCTTCGTCGTCGGCCGGCGGATGGTCGCCACGCGAGCCGACCAGCGTGACGAGCCAGCGATCGCCCTCGACGGGGATGATGACGCCGAGGCGGGAGTCCGGATAGCGGGGATGCACGATGAGCGAAAGCCAGTCGCGCTTGCCCGGCGGAATGCGATAGGCACGCGTTGCATAACCGACATCGACGGGAAGCTCCGAAACCTCGACCTCGCCGAAGCCGAGCGCGGCGAGGCGCTGCGGCGTCTTCGAGTTGCGGCCGGAGGCATCGACAACGAGATCGGCCGTTACCTCCTCGCCCGTCTTCAGGCGCACGCCGCAGACGGCGCCATCCGAGACGAGATACGTGTCGATCTCTGCCTTGTCGCGGACGATAGCGTTCGGAAGGTTTTCGACGCGGCGGCGAAGGGTCCATTCAAGGAAGCCCTTGCTCTGGCAGTACATGGTGATGCCGCTGTCGAAACGCGCCTTCCAACCGCCCGCATAGAACCAGCGCGTGTCCGCCGCCATGTCGACACGGCGGCCGCCCGCAGCCACCAGTTCGTCGGTGACGCCCGGAAAATATTCGCTGATGACTTCCTCGCCGCAGCGAAGCAGCAGGTGGACGTGACGCGATTGCGGCACGCCCTTGCGCCATTCCGGCTCCGCGGGAAGCGTGTCCCGCTCCAGCACCGTCACTTGCGCGAAGTGGCGGGACAATGCCGCTGCCGCAATCAAACCTGTCGTGCTTGCCCCGATCACGATCGCGCGCATGGGCGCGACGGCGGATCCGTTTCCGTTCGCCAATTTCCTGCCTCCTGTTTTCGTGGGGAGAAGGATCGGCGAAGGACGCGCGGAGCGACACTACACGGATGGGGAAACGGGGGCCCTCTTTCGGGGAAAATCCGCAGAAATCCGGACTATTCGATCAGTTGCTGACGGAGCGCGATGGCAACCGCGTGAGCGCGATCCGACGCGTCGAGCTTGCCGTAGAGGCTCTTCAGATGAGCCTTCACCGTGTCTTCGGTGACCGAGAGCGTGTAGGCGATGACCTTGTTGCTCTGACCCTCGGCGAGACATTCGAGAACCTGCAGCTCGCGCGAGGTGAGCGTTGCCTTCTGCCCGGCGGAGCGGGCGTCCTGCGCAAGGCGCCGGAGCAGCGGTTTCGTGATCTCGGCCTGGAGATATCCCGCGCCCGCATGAACCGCACGGACGGCGCGAAGGAGATCTTCCTTGGAGGCGCTCTTCAGCACATAGCCGCTCGCCCCGGCATTGGTCGTTTCCCAGACATAGGCCGGGTTGTCGTACATGGTGAAGATGATGATGCCGGTGCGTGGCGCGCTCTTCATGATTTCGCCAATGGCGGCAAGACCGCCCATACCGGGCATTTTCAGATCGAGCACCACGACATCGGGCCTGAGGCGTTCGATCTCGCCGATGCCCGCGCGCGCATCGCCGCTCTGGCCGACAACGGCGATATCTTCTTCCGCTTCCAGCATTTCGACCACCGCCTGCCGCAGCACGTGATGGTCATCGATCAGATAGGTGGAGATTTTTTTCACGACCCGCCTCCCCCGGCACCGTGACAACAAGCGCCGTACCCTGCGCCGGTGCGCTCGATACTGCAAGCGTTCCGCCGAGCGCCTCTGCGCGCTCGCGCATGGTGAGAAGACCGAAATGGCCAGGACGGGCAAGCGCCGGATCGAAGCCGCAACCGTTGTCCTCGATGCTAAGACGCGCACCGCCGCCCGGCTCCGGCGTCAACGCGATCGAAACCTGCGAGGCCTTTGCGTGCTTGCGGATATTGAGCAGCGCTTCCTGCAGGATGCGAAACAGCATCGCGTCCGTCAAGGAACGCCAGTGGCGCAGCTCCGGCGCAATATCGAGCGAGATCGTGAACGGTGCGCTCTCTCGCTGTGCGGCGACATATTCCTCCATTGCGACGGCGATGCCGAGATCGTCGAGCACGGTCGGATGCAGCTCGTTCATCAGAGCGCGGATGTCACGAGACATCCCGTCGACGGTGTCGCTGAGCGCGCGATCCTGCGCCCGGTCTGCGCCCTGACGGAGCGCGAAGAGATGACCGCTCATGCGGTCGTGAAGATCGCCCGCCATGAGGCGCCGTTCCTCTTCCTGCGTGCGGATCAGGCGACGGAGAAGCGAGCGGGCACGATCCCGCGCGAAGCTCAATGCACGGGCCCGGTCGAGCGCGAGGTCGAGGTTTTCCTGCGCCCAGCGCGCGAGCAGAACACCGAGCGCTGCTGAAAAGGCGAGATAGAAGATGCCTATGGCAAGTGCCGATAGCCCCGGCGACTCGACCGGCGCTACGAGATAGAGGAAGACGGCAAGAAATATCGTGAGGACGAGAAGACCCAGCGTCTCGTGCCAGCCGAAGCGGAAGGCGGCGGCAAGAAGCGTGAAATAGTAGAAGGGAAAGAAAGGAGACGAGAGACCACCGGTAACGATGCACATGAGCGTGACCAGAACGGGGTCGCCGACGGTCGTCATGCGGGCGCTCGAGAGGATCGACCCAGCGCCTGCGATGCGCCAATGCGCGAAGGCGGTGTAGGCAAGACCGCCGGCAAAGATGAGCCAGGGCCAGGAGATATCCGCCGCCAATCCGCGCGAGAGAATGAAGGCCCAGCCGATCATGCCGAGCCAGCGTAGCCACACGATCTCCCTCTCGGCCTTTCGCAAATGGCCGAGGACGGCACGTTCCAGCGTTGTGTCGGCGGCTGGCTTATCGCCGGATGCAATGTCGGCGCTCATGGGCGCTAGTGAGCCGCGAACCGGACGGGACGTCAAGCCATCAGGAAGAGGGGGAAAGAACCGTGCGGAAACCGAGATGCGTGGTGGCAAGGTCGGCTTCCTGCGGCTGACGGGCACCCGGCCTGTAGCGCAGGCAGTAGGAGGGCGCGCAGAGCCACGAACCGCCCTTGATGACGCGGGAGCCGGGCGCGCCTTCGTATTCGTCCGATGTCCATTCCCAGAGATTGCCGATCAGATCGTAAAGGCCGAGTGCATTTGGCTCGAAGCAGCCGACGGGCGCTATGCCGACGAAACCGTCTTCGGCCTGATTGACGACCGGAAAGAGACCCTGCCACGTGTTCGCTTCGCCCGGTTGTGTACGGTCCTGCGGGACTTCGGGCTTGCGCTCGCGCGCCGCCCATTCCCATTGCGCTTCTGTCGGAAGCGACCTTCCCTTCCATTCTGCGTAAGCGAGGGCATCCTCATGGGCGATGGCGGTGACCGGAAAGTTCTCCTTGCCGTCGATAGATGTATCGGGGCCGCCGGGATGACGCCAGTTGGCACCCGGAATGTATTGCCACCATTGCGAGATATCGCCGGTACCGCGCACGTCGTTCGGCATGACGAAGACGACGGCCCCGGGCTTGCGCATGTCGAGCGGCAGGTTCGGATGGCGCTCGATGTCGACCGGGCGCTCGGCGACGGTGACATATCCAGTGTCGGCGACGAAGGCGGCGAATTCAGCGTTCGTCACCTCCGTGCGATCCATCCAGAAGCCTTCCACCTCAACGTCGTGCAGCAAGGTTTCTTCGGGATAGAACGTGCCGCCCATGGTGAAGCGACCGCCCTCGACCCAGACCATGCCGGGATACGGAGCGGACGGATCTCCCGCCGCCAGATCGCAGTGACGGCGGTCGGCTTCGGCGAGGCGTGCGGTATCGCGACCAGTGCGCGACCACAGGCTCGCCGCCGTTGCGGCAACGGCGGCAAGCCCTATCGCTACAATCAGAACAAACCAGCGCCTGCTCATCGCGTTTCCATCAGATCGTCAGTTCGCCCAGTAGACATACTCATCCTCGGGCCCGCGCGGCGCGCCGCCGAGCGGGCGATCAATCATCATCGGCGCCTCGACAAGGGATGGCCATATCGGCGGCGCCTGTTCGCCGTCGATCTCCTCCAGAACGGCCATCATTTCGCCGAGCTTTTCAGGATTCTTCTCGGCGAGATTCTTCTGCTCGGTCGGATCCTGCGCGAGGTGGAAGAGCCAGGCCTTCTCGGGACGCTCCGCGACCTGAAGCTTCCATCCGCCCTTGATGAGCGTTCTGTAGTGACCGGAGCGGAAGAAGAGCGGACGGTCGACGACGCCGGCTCCATCGACATACCGCATCAGGTCGATGCCGTCATAGACGCGGTCCTGCGGCAACGCGGCGCCCGCAGCGGCAGCGGCCGTCGCGAAGATGTCGACATGGGCGGCTATACGCTCGCTCCGCGTTCCGGCTTCGATGCGGGACGGCCACTGCATGAAGAAAGGCACATGGATGCCGCCTTCGAAGAAGGTCGCCTTCCAGCCTCGATAGGGTTCGTTGATGTCCGGCAGGCCGACATAGTTGGCACCGCCATTATCGCTGGTGAAGATCACGATGGTGTTTTCATCGAGGCCCTGCGCCTTCAACTCATCGAGCACCTTGCCAACACCACGGTCGAGCGCGACGATCATCGCGGCGTAGGTGCGCAGGGTGTGGTCCTCGATATGCGATAGTGCGTCATAGTCGGACTTCAGCGCCTGAAGCGGTGTGTGAACCGCGTTGTAGGAAAGATACATGAAGAAGGGACGGTTCCGGTTTGCCTGGATCGCCTCCACGGCTTCATTCGTCAGATAGTCCGTCATGTATTCAGAGGGCTCGAAGCGGTCGCCGCCATTGAACTGGACGGCGAAAGGCAGATTGGCCCAGAGAAACTTGTCAATGGGGTCGAAGTCCTGGACGGAGTTCACGACGTTCGGGTCATTCTTCGGCAGGAAGAGCGAGGCGCCGGGCATGAAGCCGAGGGCTTCGTCGAAGCCGCGCGTTTCGGGGCGCGTTGTATCGGTGCCGCCGAGATGCCATTTGCCGAGCATCAGCGTCTGGTAGCCCTGCTCCTTCAGCATCTTCGAGATATAGATTTCGTCAAGCGGCACACTCATCTCGTCGACGGGCGGCGCATCCTTCTCGCGTTCCTCGAAATAGACCGCGCCATTGTCCGCGAAGGTCGCGATGGTTTCCGCGAACTGGGGCGGCGCCGGCGTGAACTCGAAGCCGAAACGGGTCGCATACCGCCCCGTCATGATGGCGGCGCGCGAGGGCGCGCAGGTCGCATTGCCGGAGTAGCCATTCACGAAGGTAACGCCGTTCTTCGCGATGGAGTCGATGTTCGGAGTAGGAACGCCCGCAATCCCTCCGCCGCCGAAGGAGAGATCGTTGAAGCCGAGATCGTCGGCGAGGATCACCACGATGTTCGGCGCGCGCTCGGCAACCGGCACGGCAGGTTCTTCAGGCCCCTGCTCCCATGTCACTTCGCGGTTCGGCTGAACGGGATCGCGCAGTTCCTGAAGAATACCGGGGAGGTAATACCAGTAGCGGCTGAACAGGATCGTGCCTACGGCGACCACGACAACAAGCCCGGCAATGACCACCAGGCCGCGTTTCCCGATCTTCATCCCTCTTCCTCCCCAAAGTTTTTAATGTATCTCATTAAAATAGAAGAGGTGCAGGAGCCGCACAAGGTGAAACACCCGGAATTCCGTCAGGCGAAACTGTGCAGGTTTCAGACCGCCGGCCGGGCCTCACCGCTTCCGCGGCGCGTGCTCCGGAAACGGCGCTCTGCCGAAGGATCGCTATTCACGAAAGGGCGGCGGGCCGGTGCCTCATCCAGAAAGCCACGAATGAGCGGAAGCACTTCCTTCGCCCGGGAGACAAGGAAGAGGTGCCCGCCGGGCACGATTTCGAGACGCGCGCCGGGGATCAGGGAGGCCAGGAACCGTCCGTTGACATGCGGCACGATCTGATCGTTCTCGCCTGCGAGGATCAGTGTCTGCGGCTTCAGGAAAGGCAGGAAGGGAACGCTCGTCCAGCCCATGCCGGCGAGCAACTGGTAGAAATACCCCCGGAAGCTCGGCGCGCGGAGGCGCTTCGCATGTCCATCCGCGCCATCCGCCTCGTCGCCATAGAGCATCTCGAAATGCTCCAGCATGTAGGCGGGGTTCATATAGCGCTTCGGATGCGCGAGCTTCGCGAGGGCGGCAGGTTTGCCGGGCACCATGAAGAAGCCGGCCGATGTTGCCGCGAGGATGAGGCGGTGAACGCGGGAACCGAACTGGAAGGCGAATTGCTGCGCCATCGCCCCGCCCCAGGAAACACCCATGACATCGACTTCGCCGTAGCCGAGTTCGTCGAGAATACCCGCCGCCATGCGGGCGAACTGCCAGGGACGATAGGGAAAGGCGGCAGATGGCGAGCCGCCGACGCCGGGCGCATCGAAAGCGATCACGTCACGATCCGTGAATTCCTCCGCTAACGGCGCAATCAACTCGATATTGGCGCCGATGCCATTGAAGAAAAGCAACGGGCGATGAGGCCCCTTGCCTTCCCAAACCGCGGTTCGAAGTATGTTCGATCCCACCCTAATGTCGCGGTATCGGGGTTTTCCACTATTCATTCAGAGCACCGGCCTTTCGACTCACACACGTTTGCCTCAGCCTAATACATAGGTGCCCGGAGCGGCATCCATAGGCTTGTATTTGCGTGAACCGAGCTTTTTCGGCGCGGGCTGCGTCTCGCCGGAGCGCTGATCCAGCCATTTTGCCCAGCGTTCCCACCAGGATCCATGAACTTCCGAAGCCCCGGCTGCCCACTCGTCCGCCGTGGCCGGGAGGCTGTCATTGGCGAAATATTTCGCCTTCGGATTGCCGGGCGGGTTCAGAATCGCCTGGATATGGCCGCTGTTCGAGAGGACGAATTCGCGCTTGCCACCGAGCATTTGCGTCGTCCGGTAGCAGGCCTTCCACGGCGTGATGTGATCCGTCACACCGCCGACGATGAAGGCGTCAATGTCCACCTTGCCGAGATCAATCGGTTCTCCGAGAATCATCTCCTTGCCGGGGTTGGCGAAGGGCTGCGTCTCGTAGAGCGAAAGATAGTCGGAATGCAGCGCAGCCGTCAGGTTGGTCGAATCGTTGTTCCAGTAGAGTACATCGAAGGCAGGTGGCTTCTGTCCGTGCAGATAATTGTTCACAACGTAGTTCCAGACGAGATCATTCGGTCTCAACCACGCAAAGACACGTGAGAGGTCCGATCCCGCAAGTACGCCTTTCTTGGCCGATCGTTTTCGTGCCATCTCGATGCCGCGTTTCGTGACCAGCACGCCGACATCGCTGTCTTCCATGCGCGGGTCAAGGACGCAGACCCAGAAGGTGACGGAGTTGACCCGCTTGTCGCCTTTGGCGGCGAGGTAGCTCAGGAGCGTTGCCGTGGTGATGCCGCCCGAGCAGCCGCCGGAGATGTTCACCTTTTCCGAGCCGGTGATGGAGGTCACCACGCCGATCACCTCGACCAGCGCGGAGACGTAGTCCGCAAGCCCCCAGTCACGATGTTCCGGCCCCGGATTGCGCCAGCTCACGACGAAGACCTGGAAGCCCTGATCGACCAGATAACGCGACATGCTCTTTTCGGGCGTGAGGTCGAGCACGTAATATTTGTTGATCTGCGGCGGCACGAAGAGCAGCGGCATCGCGCGCACATTGCCGGTCTTCGGCGTGTACTGAAGAAGCTCCAGCATCTCCGTGCGATAGACGACGGCACCTTCGGTCGTCGCGAGATTTTCGCCGACCTTGAAGGGCGTCTTGTCGACTTGCGAGGGCATGCCGTGATTGTTGCGGAGATCGTCGAGCGCATGGCGCAAGCCCTGCACCAGCGACGCGCCGCCGGTGTCGAGGGCGAGCTTCACGGCGGAGGGGTTACCGACGAAGGTGTTCGTGGGCGCGACCGCATCGATCATGATATCGGCGACGAGCATGGCGCGTCCGTGTTCGACGGGGTCGAGGTCCAGCGACTTGATGAAGTCGTGCATCTCGCCGCGAAAAGCGAGCCAGCCTTGCATCAGTCGGCGATAAACCGGGCTCTTCTGCCAGGCCGGATCGACAAAGCGGCGATCTTTCGGCTCGGGAGCGAACCTGGCCTCGCCGCCAACGATGTCCACGACGCTGCGACCGAACGATCCGATATGCTGCATGAAGGTGAATGGCTGACGCGCCGCTCCGCCGAGAATGGAGCCGATCGCGGAGAGTACGTCCTCACGGCTGATACCGACGATGGGACTCAGCACATTCGGCGTTTCCGCCGCTTCCTCGCCAATGCCCGCGCCGAATTCGTCCTTTTGCCGTCTCGCCATGAAACCTCCCCTTCTCTCAATATGCGTCCCTCTGCCCTGTTTCCTGCTCTGGCAAGCCTTCCCTCCCCGGAAGGCGCCACCCGGATTGCTGTTTGACAGCCAAGGCGGAGAGATATGATGCTCCGGGGCGCCGCTGGTCACAAGAGAAGCTTGAAAACTCCTGCATTTCGACTTGGGGATCCGCCAATAAATTCCGTGTTTCAACATGGATTTCCGGCATACTTAACCCTCACATCGAGAACAGCCTGCTTTCCAGGGTCAATTGAAGACGCTCTACATCCATATCGGGCCTCACAAGACGGGTACGACTTCTCTGCAGCATGTCTTGTATGAGGAAAGAGAGCACCTGCTGGCAGTGGGCGTTCTGTTTCCGCAAGAAGGTCTGGGTAGTTGGCGTTCGCAGCACCGGCTTGCCTTCTCCCTAAAGGGCATCGCCGACCACAAGACCGGAGACATACCGGACCGCGAGGAAGAATTCGGCTCCGTTCTTCGGGAGATCGCAGCATCGCCTGCCGACAAGATCATTATCTCCGCGGAAGGCTTCTTTGCGATACGCAGCGAAGCAATCCACTATCTCCGGGACATCTTTGTCAACTTCGATGTCCGGATCGTCTTCTACGCACGAAGGCAAGACGAGACGTTCCTGTCCACCTATACGCAGCAGGCGAAGAATCCCAGATCGGCGCTCGTGAAACCCATTTACGCGTATCTTGATGCGCCAGAAAGCCTGAGCCCCGATCTAGACATATATGGCTGCGCTTCAAAATGGGCGGCCGTTTTCGGAAAGGAACGACTTGTTCCGCGTCTATATGCCGAGGCCAGTGACATACCGAGCGACTTCATGAACTGCGTTGGGGAAGGGCGGCTAGCCGAGTTAGTGCACACAGCAAAGCCGCGACGGCTGAACGTCAGCCAGACACTGGAAGCGCTGGAGTATCTTCGCGCCTTCAAGGAAATGGAGCCAGATACAAGCCGTCACGCGGCGGCGCAGCAAGCACTGTTCCGCCATTTTGCGGCGACCGGATGTCCGGCTTCGAGCCTGCTCTCGACACAGGACAAACGAAACGTTCTTAACCACTATCGCACAAGGAACGAACATTTTTTCGCGGAGTATTTCGAAACGGACAACCTGTTCGATCCCGACAAGCTGCTACGCGGCGAGGCGATAGAACGCACCCAGGTCGATACGTCTGACGCCGTAAACCTCGTGGAAAAATTGCTGGCGGCGAAGTCGTCCTCACCGCCCACCAGTCAGTTGCGCCAGTCCCTGGCCGGGCGGTTGCGCGACACCTTCTTCAATGTGATCAATCGCGGCTAGGCACCTTTCGCCTGACGGGTACCGATGTTCAGCTGACCGGCAAGACCGGCTTCGCGGTGTTCCTCGATGGCGTGGTATTCCGGCGACATGACCATTTCGAGAAAGGCCGCTCGCGAGGGGTATTCGACAAGCGCCACCTGATCCCACAATTCATCGACCTCACCGAGCATCAGGCCATCGACCGACCCGGCGAATATCATTCGTCCGCCGAGCTTCGCGACGATCTTCGAGACCTCGGCGCCGTAGCGCAGATAGGCTTCGAGGCCGCTCAAATGCGCGTCGCGACCATCCGGATAGGCAGCGTGCTCGCGGAACTTCAGGAGGTTGACCATGACGACCGGGCCGTCCTTGTCCGTACCGGCATTGGCGAAAAAGCTCTTCAGTTGCTCGTCGCTCGGGCGCACCGCATTCTCGACTTTCATATCAGCCTTTTCCGTCGTCCCGCCGTCGGTTTGACGACAGGATGGACTTTCTTATATTGACACTTATTATGCCAGTTTATTTACGAGAATACCTGAAGGTCAAGGCCGGGCAGCTTTTTCGGAAACCCGGTCCAACCGCAAACATTCGTTTCACAAAAACGAACGGCGAGACGTGAAATACTCGGCCGCATCGTCATCGGAGGAGAAATTCATGAGCACGCAGATCCGGGAATTCATCGTCAACCGCGCGAACTACGCCGACAGCAAGTGGATTGCCCGCGAGGCCGAGGTCGAGGATGGCCAGGTTCTTGCGGAGATCGAGAAATTCGCCTTCACCGCCAACAACATCACCTATGCGGTGGCGGGCGACATGCTGAACTACTGGGCCTTCTTTCCGGCAGACGAGGGCTGGGGAAAGATTCCCGTCTGGGGTTTCGCGAAGATCGTGAAATCCAAGTGCCCGGACATAAGGGAAGGCGAGCGCATCTATGGCTACCTTCCGATGGCGACGTCGTTCGTCATGCAGCCGGAAAAAGTGACGGGCGGCAGCTTTCTCGACCTCTACAAACAGCGGCGCGAGCTTCACCCCGTCTACAACAGTTATTCGCGGGTGAGCGCAGAGCGCCCGCATGACGATCTCGAACCGATCCTTCGCCCGCTCTACACGACCTCCTTCCTGATTGACGACTGGCTGGCCGACAATGACTTCTTCGGCGCGAAGCAGGCGGTGCTTATCAGTGCCTCCTCGAAGACGGGGCTCGGCCTCGCCTACGGGCTGCACCAGCGCCGTCCAGAAGGACCGGAAGTGATCGGCCTCACGTCGGCAGGCAACAAGAAATTTGTGGAAGGGCTCGGATACTACGACAAGACCGTCGTCTATGGCGATGTTGCAGCGCTGGACGCAAGCCTCCCCACACTCGCGGTCGATTTCGCGGGCGATGGCGACGTGATCGCGGCGGTCCATCGGCACTTCGGCGACAAACTTGTCGAAAGCACGACCGTCGGCCTGTCGCACAAGGACGCGCCGCGGCCGCCTTCGAATCTCCCCGGAGCAAAGCCAAGTTTCTTCTTTGCGCCCGACCAGATGAAGAAGCGGTCCGACGAATGGGGACGGGACGGCTTCGACAAGAAGCTTGGCGAAAGCTGGAACGAATTCGCCAAGGCGTCAGCGCGATGGATCAAGGTGGAGCACGGCAAGGGCGAGGACGCAATCGCGCGCGTTTATTCGGACATGCTGGCGGGCAAGATCAATCCGGCCGAGGGTCACATCCTCTCGCTCAAATAAAATGCAACACCGACAGAAAATTTCGCGGAGGAAAGAAGACATGACGCTTGAAACACCGCTGCTTCTGAGCGGCGCACCTGGCTCGCCCTATACACGCAAGATGCTCGCCGTGCTGCGCTACCGGCATATTCCCTATCGCTTCTTGTTGTCGGGACACAATGTGCCGAAAGGACTTCCGGCGCCGAAGGTCGCGCTCTTGCCGACCTTCTACTTGAAGGAGAATGGCGGGGAGTATCAGGCGGCCGTCGACTCGACACCGCTGATCCGACGCTTCGAGGAAACCTTCAAGGGGCGCGCCGTCGTGCCCTCCGATCCCGTAATCGAGTTCATCGACTACCTGCTCGAAGATTATGCGGATGAATGGCTTACAAAGGCAATGTTCCACTATCGCTGGCACTACAAGCCCGACATCGAGCGGGCGGCGGCGATCCTGCCGCGCTGGCGCGGTATTTCCTCGCCGGAAGAGGACATGCTGAAGATGGGCAAGATTTTTGCCGAACGGCAAATATCGCGGCTCTATGTCGTCGGTTCGAACGACACAACGGCACCGGTGATCGAGGCGAGCTATCTGCGTTATCTTGAAGCAATGAAGAAGGTGCTTGAGGTACAACCGTTCCTGATGGGCAATCGTCCCGGCGGCAGCGACTTCGGCGCTTACGGCCAGCTGACGCAGCTCACTCATTTCGACCCGACACCGATGGAGGAAACCTTCCGCCATGCGCCGCGCGTCTTCGCCTGGGTCGACCTAGTGGAAGATCTGTCGGGCCTGGAGCCCACTGAAGACGATTGGATGAAGCGCGGGACGATCCCCGAGAGCATACGCAACCTGCTTGCCGAAGTCGGCCGGGTCTATGTGCCGGCGCTCCTTGCCAATGCGAACGCGCTAATGGTGGGAGCCGAAAAGGTCGAGACGGAAATCGACGGGAAGCCCTGGGTGCAACAGCCCTTCCCCTATCAGGGCAAGTGCCTGCAATGGCTGACGGATAAGCGCGCCGCACTGACAGCGGCCGACAGGAAAGCCGTGGATGACGTGCTCGACGGAACGGGCTGCGAAAAGTTGTTCGCTGCCTAAAGGTCAGCCCTTGTCACGCCGATGAGCGGCAAGGAGCGCCGAGGTCACGGCCTCGACGACACGTTTTCCCTGAGCGACGGAAAGTTTCTGGTCGATGCGCAGGCGGCGCCAGAAGTCGAAACTCAGCGTTGCGTCCAGCGCTTCAATGAGCGTGCGGTCCTTGCGGATGCCTGCGGGCAGCGCGGATCGCATGATTTCGCGGAACTCGGTGTTCATGCGATTGCGATCCGCTGCGAGGAAGGCAGAGCGGTAGGCGTTCGCGTCCGCTGCCATGCGGAACGGCATGATACGTTCGAAGAGCTTCGTCCGGCGATCGATCATCTCCGCGATGATCTCGTCCACCGTGCCTGAAGGCGGCGGGAGGAGAAGCATCGGGCGCACTTCAGCTAGGATCAATTCACTGATCTCGCGATAAAGGCCCTCCATATCGTCGAAATGGCGGAAGACGCTGCGCAAACCGACCTCCGCGCGTGCGGCCACTTCTTCCGCGCGCGGCGACACCGAACCTTCTCGAACGAGATCGCGCATGGCCTCGACGATACGCTTGCGGCTGGCGGCGCTGCGCAGACGGCGGCCATCCTGTTTTTGCCTGGGTTGGGGTGCGGTCATGTCGGGAAACTCATGGAAGAAATTGGCCTCATCCCTATCATTCCAAAGCGGAACGGCAAAAGCTACCCGCGAATGACCGCACGGAATAGAATTGGCACTAATCGTGCTCATTCTCCAGGGCCCGCCTGATCCGGCGAAGGATGACGCGACGCGCCTTATCGTCGGCGGCCTGGTCGAGCTCCTCCTCCAAATCCAGCCAGAGTCGGGAGAGATCGTTGTGCCAGTCTTGATGACCGACGAATTCCGGCTGCAACCGCCGCGGCGCAGGCCGCTCGCGCGTGGCGGGCGACTCCGCCAGAAGATCGAAAACCGCATCGAGCTCGGGAGCAAAGATACGCTCGCCGTCGAGCCCCCTATCCGCGAGGCGCTCGTCAAGGCCGGCAATTCCCTCCTTCTCACCATGGACAAGGATGATGCCGCGCGATACGGGCCCCCGCTCTTCCACCCAACTGGCAAGCCCGGGGCCATCCGCATGCCCTGAATAGATATCAAGCGTTCGGATGCTGGCGTTGACCTTGACCTCCTCTCCCTGGATGCGAACCGCTCGAACACCATTCTGAAGGATGCGTCCGAGCGTGCCTTCAGCCTGGTAGCCGACCATGAGAACAGTGGCATTGTTGCGCCACAGGTGGTTCTTCAGGTGATGGCGAATACGGCCGGCGTCACACATGCCGCTGGCGGCGACGATGATGTGACTGCCTTCGATCCGCTCGATCATCATGCTTTCCTGAACCGACTCAGTTGTGCGCAGAAGCGGCGAACGCATGGCGTGGCGGAAGGCATCGCCGTCCTCCAACTCGCGCGCGTGATCGACGAACACTTCCGTCGCCCTAATGGCCAGCGGCGAATCCAGAAAGATCGGCACCTGCGGAATGCGCCGCTCATGCGCGAGCGCCAGAAGATCGGACAAAAGTTCCTGGGTGCGTTCGACAGCAAAGGAAGGAACGATCAACACGCCCTTTCCCTTCAACGCCTCATTCGCCTCGGCAGCGAGGAGATCACGGCGGGACGCAAGCGTCATGGCCGGCCGCTCGCGCGCGCCATAGGTCGCTTCGCAAATGAGGTAGTCGAGGTTGCGAGGTGAATCGGGCGTGGGATGGAAACTCGTTACCTCGGGGCCTATATCCCCGGAAAAGAGAAGACGCATCGTGCGCGGCGACTCGATCCCGGTCATCAATTCGATTTCAATCGAAGAGGAACCGAGAATGTGGCCTGCATTCCAGAAGCGAGCACGAACGCCCTCGGCAGGCTCTATCCATTCATCATAGGCGATAGGACTGAATGTCCGCAGCGCCGCCTCGGCATCTTCAAGCGTGTAGATTGGCGTCACTTCCGGGCGGCCCCGTCGCGCATTGCGCTTGTTGAGCTGATCAACCTCCGTTTCCTGTATGTGTGCGGAATCGGGCAGCATGCATGTCAGCAGGTCGATCGTGCCGTGCGTTGCATAGATGGGGCCGGCGAACCCTTTCTTCACGAGTTTCGGAATCAGGCCGGAGTGGTCGATATGAGCGTGGGTCAGCAGAACAAAGTCGATGTCGTCCGGTTTGAAGGGAAAATCCCCGTAGTTGAGGGCCTTGAGGGTCTTGGAACCCTGAAACATACCGCAATCGATCAGGAAGCGTGTCCGTCCCGACTGCAGCAGATAGCATGAGCCGGTGACAGTTTGCGCGGCGCCGTGAACACTGAGAGAAATCGACATGGAAGCTACTCTTTCAATTCGTCGCGCAGGGCTCCGGCGAGAAGGTCCGCAAGAGAAATCGCGTTCGTCGGATGAGGAACGGAGGTCGTGGACCAGACGGCACTGGCGCCTGCCAACAGCATCCTGCGGTGCACCTCTTCGTCGAACAAGGCATGCGTGACTACCACATGGATTGAAGCAGCGCCCCTTTCTCTCATTGCCGCCAGGGCGGAGAGCATCGTTCCCCCGCTCGACACGATATCGTCGGCGATGAGAACGCGCTTACCCGCCATCGCCGGATCGGTGGGAAACGAAATCTCGACGTCCCGATCCCCGCGCCGTATCTTTCGCGCGGTGACGGAGCGTGCACCGAGCGCTGCAGCGAGGCGGCCGACCCATTGCGCGGACTCCTCATCCGGCCCGGCAACGACAGTATCCGTTCCGAAGCCCTGCTCTGCCGCGAAACGCGCAATGGCTTCCTCAGCGAGAAGATTTGCGGCTTCGATCTCCGGGAAAGCTTCGGCGATCGACGAAACGCGGTGCAGATGCGCATCGACCGTCAGTATCCTTTCGAAGAGAGAAGAGAGGAAGCGCGCGATGGCCTGCTGGCTGACCGCCTCTCCCTCATGGAAAGCCTTGTCCTGCCGCATATAGCAGAGGTAGGGCGCAATCAGAACAAGACGGCGCGTACCACCGCGACGGAACGCATCCGCCGCAAGCATGAGTTCGGTCAACTTCCCGTTCGGCCTGTCGAGCGGACAATAGACGAAGGCCGTGCCGGCTGCGGAAGGTATGCGGATGCGGCTCTCGCCGTCCGGAAAAGTGTGGGATTCAATCCGTTCGTGCTTCAAGGCCAATGTGGCAGCAAGCTCGGCGGCAGATGCCCGCCCGTGCGCAAAGGAGTAGACCGCGGCAGACATCATTGAAGTGCTTTCGCCGGGATGCCGGTGCTTGCGAGTGCGAAGCCGTTGGATTGACCGGCTTCCTCGACGGCAAAGTCGAAGTGGGATTCTCCTGCCGAATAGATGCGATAGAGCGGTTCACCCGTCTCCACCCTGTCACCGATCCGTTTGAAGATGTCGATACCCGCGCCGCGGTCAAGCGGCGCGCCGGCGAGGCGCGCAAGCTGAGCGATCCGCAAGCAATCGACCGAGGCGACGACGCCGTCGGCATGCGCGAGGACGTCCGCATGAAGCGGGCCCGGCGCAGGCGCAGAGGGCCCGCGCCCCTGCGTCTCGATGATCTTCTGCATGGAGGTCATGGCCGCGCCGCTCTCCAGCAACTGCCGGGCGCGCTCATACCCCGCCCCGCCGCGAACGGCCGGATCGCACTCGATCACCCGGGCGGCAAGCAGCAGGGACTTTTCGCGAAGGTCTGCGGGTGCCGAAATGTCGTTCGCGAGCACTGCCATGACATCTCGGGCTTCCAGCACTGGCCCGATTCCGCGGCCTACAGGCTGCGCGCCATCGGTGACAACGATCTCGAGATGGATATTCATGCGGTCCGCCACGAATTCAAAGAGCTTGCGCAGGCGCATCGCCTCCATGGCATCGCGCACCTTTGCCGTCGGCCCGAGCGGCAAATCGATCACCAAATGCGTCGAACCCGCCGATTTCTTCTTCGACATGATGGAAGCGACCATCTGCTCGCGCGTGTCGAGGTTCAGCGGACGTTCGACACCGATCAGAATATCGTCGGCAGGTGAGAGATTCACATGCCCGCCCCAGACGAGGCAGGCATTGCATTCCCTGACGACCTCCTTCATTTCTTCGATCGTGAGGTCGACGCGGGCGAGAACTTCCATCGTGTCTGCCGTGCCGGCAGGCGAGGTGATGGCGCGTGACGAGGTCTTCGGCATGATGAGGCCGTGTGCCGCGACTATCGGCACCACGATCATCGAAGTCCGGTTGCCCGGAATACCGCCGATACAATGCTTGTCGACTACGACAGGTGCGTCCCATCTCAGCGTCGTCCCCGCCGCGGCCATCGCAAAGGTGAGATGGAGAAGTTCGTCGGTCGACAGAAAACCTGCGCATGCGACCAGAAACGCCGCAATCTCCATATCGGAATAGCGGTAGCCGACGATATCCTGAACGATCGACTCGATCTGATGGCGGTTCAGCGTTTCGCCGCCAATCTTGGTGCGAACATAGTCGAGACTTTGCGGGCTCCGGGCGGGGGAGATGAAGACAGTATCGCCCTCCGCGAGACCCATGCGGCGAAAGGCCGGTTCCGTCAGGCCAATCTCGTCCGGTCCCACCACCGAGAGGTCGCGGCAGATGTCGAGGCTCGCAATGATGGAGCGGCCGTCATGCTGAACCTCCAAACGTTTGAACGCCTGGAAGGCCTCGGGCCGCAGAGCCGAACAGTTGGAAGCGAGAACAGCGACGTTCTCCCGCAGGGTATCAAGCGGAATACGGCGTATCTTCAGCCTCATTTCACATCCATTCTCACGCTTGGAAGATCGTCTCGCCGCGCTTGACTGTCTCGGTGATCGTAAGATCGCGCAGCGCCGACGCCTTCATTGTCTCGGGATCCTCTTCGGCAATGACGAGATCGGCGAACTTGCCCGGCTCTATAGAGCCCTTGATGTCGTCCTCGAAGTGCTGATACGCGGCGTCTATGGTGATGCCACGCAGCGCATCCAGAGCGCTCACGCGCTGGTCTTCGCCCAGCACCTTGCCGCTGCGCGTTTCGCGGTTCACCGCAGACCAGAGGAGCATGCGGCAATCCGAGGGCACGACGGGCGAGTCGTTGTGGAGCGTGTAGCGCATGCCGCGTGCGATCGTCGAGCGAACAGGGCTGATGCGCGAGGCCCGCTCCGGCCCCAGCACGGAATCCCGGTGCCAGTCGCCCCAGTAGAACGTGTGCGTGACGAAGAAGGAGGGCATGACGCCGAGGCGCTGCATGAGATCGAGTTGATCCTCCCGCAGCGTCTGCGCATGAATCACCGTCGAGCGCCGGTCCGAGAGCCCGTGCTTCTCTGTTGCCTTTTCGATGGCCGCAATGAACTGGTCGGCTGCCGCATCGCCATTGCAATGCGCATATACCTGCCAGCCGCGCGAGAAGGCATCGTCCACCATTGCCGCCGCGCTTTCGTCGTCGACGATGCGGTAGCCGCGATAATCGGGCTCGAAGCCGGGCGGTACGACTTCATAGGGTTTCGTCAGCCAGGCCGTCTTCGCCTGCGGCGAGCCGTCGAGCATGAGCTTGATGCCGCTGACCTTGAAGCCGTTGTAGTCGCGCTTCATCTCGACATCGCCTTTGGCGAGGTCGTCGATATGCGTAAAGAAGGGATAAGCGACGACGTCGATCTTCAGACGGTCGCGCGCGGCGGCCAGCGACAGAAGATCGTAGTCGGGACGGCGGGTGGCACCGTCCTGCGCGGTGGTGATACCCCAGGCGGCATAGCGGTCCTGAACGGCGTCCAGGAGGTCGAGCAGTTCATCGAGCGAGGCCTGCGGCAGGCGGGGCATGACCAGCGAGAGAGCGCCTTCCTCAAGTATGCCGTTCGGCTCGCGGGTGCCCGGCCAGCGGCGGATGACGCCGCCCTGCGGGTCCGGCGTGTCCGCGCCAATGCCTAGCAACGACAAGGCATAAGAGTTCACGACCGCGACATGCAGTGAGGCGTGATAGACGAGGATCGGCTGCTCCGTCGAGACTTCGTCGAGATCCGCGCAAGTGACGGCGCGTTTTTCCGCCAGCAGAGAGTCGTCATACATCGCGCCAAGCAGCCAGCCGCCGCGTCCGCCACCCGTCTTCTCGCGATATTTCACGAGTTCGGTCTTGATGTCGGCGATGCTGCGGACCGGGCCCGCCGGCTCCGGCGCGAGGTTCTGAAAACCCATGAGAAGGGCCGTCATGGCGATGTGACCGTGGCAGTCGACAAACCCCGGCAGCATGGTCCGGCCCTTGAGATCGACGATCTTCGCATCCCGTCCGGCACGGGCCGCGACGTCGGCCTCGCTGCCTGCCGCGAGGATGCGCCCACCCGAGACGGCGACGGCGTCGGCAAGCGGCATGGCCGCGTTCATGGTGCGGATGGTGCCGCCGCGATAGACGGTGGTTTCAGCCGCAGCAGCGGCGCGCGAGCGGCGCGTCTCCCCGGCCATGAGCGCAGGCGCGGCGAAGGCGAGCGCCGAGGCTCCGAGTCCTTCGGCTCCCGCCCTGTTTCCGACAAGAACCGCCAGACCCGCTGCCGTGAGAGCCGCCCCGGCGCCGAAGAAGCCGCGCCGGCTCAGGCCTTGCGGGCGCGGACGATAGGCGTCCCAGACATAGGGAGAGCAGCAGGGGCAACCGCTTCTGTGCGTTTCCGGACGATGCGCCATCTGTCGTGTCCTTCTCAGCGGCCGGTGAATTTCGGCGGACGTTTCTCGAGAAAGGCCGCCACCGCCTCGCGATGATCCTCGCTCGTGGAAGCAAGCGCGAATTGGTCTGCGTCCATGAAAGTGGAGACGGCATTGAGCGCCGTCGCGGCATGCGTGATGCCGCGCTTCGCCATGCGGATGGAGACAGGCGGCAGCGCGGCCACCTTGTCCGCCCAGCGGCGGGCGACCGCGAGTGCCGCGCCGTCGTCGCAGAGTTCGTCCACGAGGCCCCATTGCTCTGCCTTCGCCGCCTCGACCTTCTCGCCGAAAATGGTGAGCTGCTTCGCGCGGGAGGGGCCGATCAGGTTCACGAGACGGGGCTGGGTGTGCCAGCTCATGTTCATGCCAAGCGGAATCTCAGGCAGGCGGAAATGCGCGCCACGCCCGGCAATGCGGAAATCGCAGGCGGCGGCGAGCGCCACTCCGCCGCCGATGCAGAAGCCTTCGATGGCGGCAATGGTTACCTGATCGAGCGCTTCCCATGCATCGCACATGTCGGGACCGGCGCGAAGCATCTCCCGTTTTTCGAGGAGCGAGGCGGAGGCGCGCTCCGCCATGGCGGGGTCGGCGAGGTCCGCGCCGCCGGTGAAGGCCTGACCGCCCGTCAGCACGATGGCGCTGGTCGTCACATCGTCCCGGAGCGCACGTGCCGCCGCGCCGAGATCGCGCAGAAGCTGAACGGAGAGCGCGTTGACGCGATTGCCGCGATCGAAGCGGAGGACGGCGACGCGCCCCTCGCGCTCGATGGTGATGAATTCGCCGATCTTTTCGCTGCCGGACATGCCCCTACCCCGCTGACATCGCAATCTCTGCGGACCGCTTTATGAGAGGAATGATGGCGTCTTGGCGCGGAATTTCCCAGCGCTTTCATGCCGCAGGCAAAGGAAAGGGCGGCATGGAGACCATGCCGCCCTCAAGGTCAGGCAGCGCAACTCAACTATTGACCGTCTTCCATGCACCGTCGGGCTGGCGGCAGGCGGTGCCATAGGCCTGTTCGGCGCGGCCGCCGATGGTGACGACGGTCTGATATTCACGGCAATACTGGCCGGGATAAGGCTCGTAGGTGCGCATCGGCGTCACCTCGTAGCCATAACCGTTGGATGGATCCTCCCAATAGACCGGCTGGTTCGAGGGAACGTATTCGAGCACATCGCCGACGCAGGCCTGATTGCTCGAATCGATCGCATGGCCGAGCACGCCGCCAAGCACTGCGCCGATCAACGCTCCGCCCAAGACCGGTCCCACCCCCCTGCCCTGATCCGCACCGATGACGCCGCCAAGCACCGCGCCGATCACGGCGCCGACCGCATCGCTGTTGCAGGCGGAACGGCGATAGCCGTAGCCATAACCATCGTCGTAGCGGTAGACGGAGTCGTATCCGGCATAGGGTCCGCTGTAGTAGTAGTCGTTGTAGCCGACAATATGCTCGACATAGACGGGCTGCGGGATCGTCACGATGTGGTGGACATTGCGATAAACCACCACGGGACCGCGCCCACGCGGGCGGTGGCTGCCGTGATAGCCGTACCACGGGCGGTCGTTGTAGACGGGTTTGTAAGGCCTGCGGTAGTCGGCATGATTGTGGCTTCCGCGACGGCCATCCCGTTGATTGTAGCGATCGTTGTCATGCCGGTAGCCGTCGTGGCGGTTGTAACCACCACGCCTGTCGTCACCGCCACGATAATTTTGCCGGGCAAGCGACGCCTGCCGAATCTCGCGCTGCCGGACGGCCTGTTGCTGCTGTTGCCTCCGGCGATCAAGCTGAGCCTGCTGCTGACGCTGGCGTTCATGAAGCGCCTGCTGTTGCTGCCGCTGGCGGGCATTCTGTTGCGCTTGATGCTGTTCGCGCTGGCGCTGCTGCCAGTTCTGCTGCTGGCGCTGGCGATCCTGCTGTGCGGTTTTCTGGCGCTGACGCTCGCGAAGCGCCTGCTGCTGCCGTTCTTGCTGATGACGATGCAACCTCTGCTGGGCCTGCTGCTGTTCGTACTGACGCTGCTGCACGTTCTGCTGCTGACGTTCGCGAAGCGCCTGCTGCTGCCGCTGGGGAGCTTGTCTTTGCTGAACCGATTGCTGCCGACGCGTCTGCTCAGCCTGGTGGCGCGGGTCGGGCCGTTGCCGTTCCTGTCTCTGCGTCGATTCTTGCCGGTTTCCGCGATCGCCCGCGGCCCCGCGATTGTTCTGTTCGTACCATGGCGCGGCTGCAACCGGCGCCGCCAGCCCGCCGCAAAAGGCCAGCATGACGGCCAGCCCCACCCATCTCGTTCCGCGCCGCACCATCGGGTGCCTCCCAGTTCGGACGTACCCCGTCCACGACCAGCCTCACACTCCAAACCTGAACGGCGGGTGAACCATTTGTTAATCTGTGAGGCAGGAATAAGGCAGAGGCTTGGTTGAAATCGTCAACCGTTTCGCTTCAAATCGCGCGCTTCGGCAATGGATTCAGAAAGACACGGCATGACCCCCGGAGCTTCGACCCGATCGGCCTACGAGACATTTCTCAACGCGTCCTGCGATCGCCTCGGCTACGGCCCATCGATCATCTCACTGCTGTCGCTCGCGGCCATGGAAATCAAGGTCGAAATTCCAATCGTCCGGGACAATGGCGAACTTGCCATCTTCAGCGGCTACCGCGTTCAGCACCAGAATGTGCGCGGTCCCTGCAAGGGCGGTCTACGATATCACCCGGAAGTCGATCTCGAGGAAGTACGTGGCCTCGCCTCTCTGATGACGATGAAAACGGCATTGGTCGACATTCCTCTTGGCGGCGGCAAGGGCGGCATCAACTGCGATCCGCGCAAGCTGTCCGTTCGCGAACTGGAGACTCTGACCCGGAAGTTCGTGAAACGCATTCACCGCGAGATCGGGCCGAACAGCGACATCATGGCGCCGGACGTCGGCACGGACGCACGCGTCATGGGCTGGATCCACAGCGAGTATTCGGCAATCTATGGACACTCTCCTGCCGCCGTGACCGGCAAACCGCTTGCACTCGGCGGCTCGGCCGGCCGCGACAAGGCAACGGGATACGGCATAGGGATCGTGGTGAAGGAATATGCCGAACGCCGTGGCATCGAACTGAAGAATGCCACTGCGGCGATACAGGGGTTCGGCAATGTCGGCGTGCATGCGGCACGCGCCTTTACCGAGCTCGGGATGAAGGTCATTGCCATTTCGGACTCCCGCAGCGCCGTCTTCCGCAAAGGAGGCGTCGATATCGACGCCCTGATCCGCCACAAGCAAGAGCGCGGCCTGCTGTCCGATACGGAAGATCACGAAGCCATGGACCCGGCCCGCCTGCTCGAAACGGAATGCGACTTCCTGGTGCCCGCCGCGCTTGGAGACGCCATCACGGTGGAAAACGCCGCCCGGATCGCTGCACGAACCATCGTCGAAGGAGCGAACGGCCCCGTGACCAGCGAGGCCGACCGCTTGCTGAGGGAACGGGGCGTTCCGATTCTGCCGGACATTCTCGCCAATGCGGGCGGCGTCATCGTCAGCTACTTCGAGTGGGCGCAAAATCTGCAGCGCGAAATCTGGCCGCTGGAACGGGTCGACCGGGAGCTAGAGCGGATACTGGGAAAGGCCGCACGCGATGTTCTGGACCGGGCGGCTGCGGAAAAGCTCGACATGCGCTCGGCAGCGTTCGATATCGCGGCGAGCCGTGTGAAGGAAGCCCTGGATGCAACCGGTTTCTGAATGCCTGCAACGCATGACGGAAAACCGATAAGGTTCATGTAAGGGTCGGCATGATAGGCTAGCGTCGAATCGTCCCGCCTTTCTCAGTTCAGGACCGACCGCCGAACATGATCGAGCAGAGTTTCCTGCAGGCTCTTATTCTGGGAATCGTCGAAGGGGTTTCCGAATTCCTGCCGATCTCCTCGACCGGTCATCTGATCGTCGTGGGAGACCTGATCGGCTTTTCCGGGATGCCGGGCAAGGTCTTCGAAGTCGTGATCCAGCTCGGCGCAATTCTCGCAATCTGCGTCCTGTATCGCCAGCGGCTCACGAGAGTGGCGCTGGACGCTAGACACGATCCCGCAGCCCGCAATTTCATCGCCGCCATTCTCGTCGCGATCGTTCCAGCGGGTCTCGTCGGTGTGCTCTATCACGACTTCATCATCACCGTGCTGTTCTCGCCCTACGTCGTCTGCACGACGCTGATCCTGGGCGGCATCGCCATCATCGTGATCGAGCGGCTCAACCTCGAGACGAATATCACCTCGATCGAGACTCTCTCTCTCAGGACGGCTCTCAAGATCGGGCTCTTTCAGTGCCTTGCGCTCGTACCCGGCGTTTCGCGCTCAGGAGCGACGATACTGGGAGCGCTTCTCGTGGGGGTCGAACGGAAGACGGCGGCGGAATTCTCGTTCTTTCTCGCAATTCCGGTGATGCTGGGTGCTTCGACGATCAATCTATGGGAGTCGTGGGAGCTCATAGATGCGTCTCATGCCTATATCATCGCCGTCGGCTTTGCCGCCGCCTTCGTCTCGGCGCTGTTCGTGGTGCAATGGCTGCTGAACTTTGTCAGCAACCACGGTTACACCGTCTTCGGCTGGTACCGGATTGCATTCGGCAGCCTGATGCTCGCCTATTTCCTGCTGAGCAACTGAACGCCACGCCTATTCCGCAGGTGCGTCTCCGCCAGCGCGGCGGCGGGGCACAGCTCTCTCGCGTTCCGGCGCAGGCACCGGACGGGAGACGGGGCGTGGGGCGAGACGCGGTCCGGAAGCGGGCCGCAACAGCGGCGCCGAGCGTTCCCCTTCCCGGTTTCTGCCGTGGCTGTCGAGAAGAATGGGCTCGGCCGTCGGCCTGCCGCGGAAATCGGTCCACTGCTTGTTCTCGTAGTCGAAAAGTTTGCAGTTGCGATAGACGTTCCGGTATTCGCGAATGCCGAAACGGTAGCGGACGACATCGTCTCCGTAGGCTTCGATGAGCTTGGCTTGCGCTTCCGTCAGCTTGTAGCCGGGAACGGAAGGCAAGGCATGGTGGGCGTGATGGAGCATCACCCACTTGAAGAGCGGCAAAAAGTCGAAGGGCAGATCGACATGCGCCGTTCCGCGAATGTTTCCGCCATAGAAGCTCCATTCGGAAGGCTCATCGAACCATGGCACCTTCGGATGGTTGTGCTGCAGGAAGATCGAAAGCGCCATCAGGTAATTCCAGACGGCGAAAGGAATGAACCAGCCGAGCAGCATCGTGAGCCAGAGCGAGCGCTCCGGCGCCATCCATGAGCCGAGAACGCCGATCAAGGCGACCAGGCCGCCGCCCACGAAAATCACGAAGAGAGAATCCGGGAGATGCTTCTTCCATTCGGCGCGCATCTGCTTCGTCACCGGCAGGACAAGTTTGGGAATCCAGAACTCGAACCAGTAATAGATCAGCGGACCGAAAAGGCTGCGGTAGGTGCGCTCCAGCAAACGCCGCGGAAGAGAGGCGTTGTCGTATTCCTCCTTCGACATCGGCGCCCAGACGTAGTCGTAGCCCTTGAGGTTCGTATATCGATGATGCGTACGGTTGTGGACAACGTCCCACTGACTGCGGGAGTGCAGGCAGGGCAGGAAGACCAACCGCGTGATCCAGCGGTTCATCGTGCGGCCAGGGACAAAGGCGGAATGGCCGCTGTCATGTCCGATGAGGAAAAGGAGGCCGATGAGCGCGCCGTTGGCAATTCCGAAAGCCACGTTCACAGCAATCGGCAGAGGCGCTACCGCGCCGATCATCGTGACGAAGTAGAGCCCATAGTGAACGCTGAGCAAAAACAGTCCACGACCGAGCGACTTTTCCGTCACATCAGCCCGCTCTTCCGCCGTCAGCCAGTCCGAAGGCCGGCCGAGCTTCGACTCCGCTCCGCCTTCGACGCCCGCTGCTTCAGCTGCCACTACCGCCAATTCAAATACTCCGGAACAACGATCCCCGTCCCATTTCGAGAAAGATTCTAGGTTAAGTGATCCTTAATTGTGAAGCGCAAGTTTTGCTTAACGGGCACCTAGTCCAGAGGTTTAAGGCGATCTTAGGGATCGGTGTGCAAAAACTGGCCAGAGAGCGTGTCTTCCGAGCCGCGCCAGGGCCGCGACATATTGCGGCAGGCAAGGCAAATTTTGGCAATGCAGGCGCGGGAACTGGATATTGACCCCTGACGACGGCGCACCATCCCCGGTAGATCGTACCGACTATTCGATGCACCGGTTCACGATGCGGTTCCGCGACCCGGAGGTCGAGGACCGTTTCGGCGAGAAGAACTACGAGCGCCAGATTGGCATTACGCGCCTCTCGGTCGCCGGAGGTGCCCTGGTCTTTGCCCTTTTCGGAATCCTCGACCCTTACGTCATTCCGGAAGTGCTGCACGAGGCGTGGGCCTTGCGCTTCGGTCTTGTGTGCCCGGTCCTGTTCGGGCTTGTCGCCTTCTCCTACACGCGCTTCGTGAATCACAGGAACAGCGGCTTGCTGTCCTTTGTGATGCTGATTCCGGGATTCGCGGTCGTCACGATGACGGCGATCGCAGATGCGCCCGGCGCCTATCTCTACTACGCCGGGATCATCGTCGCCGTCGGTTACAGCAACTGCCTCTGGCGACTGAGCTATGTCTATTCTTCGATTGTTTCCGTGCTCGTGGTTATCGCCTATGCGTGGGTGGTTGTGTTCGTCAACCCGATGCCCTCGGATATCCTCGCGAGCAACCTGACTTTCCTGGCGTCGACAATCGGCATCAGCGTGTTCCTCAACTACGTGCAGGAAAGCCAGTTCCGCGCCAATTTCGTGGACAACGAAAAGCTGCGCACGGAACAACGGCGCTCGGAGCGCCTGCTCAGCCGGTCGGAAGCCGCCAACAGGGCGAAGAACGACTTCCTGGCGATCATGAGCCACGAGCTGCGCACGCCGCTCAATGCGATCATCGGGTTTTCCGAGATCATTTCGAACCAGATGTTCGGTCCTGTCGGTCAGACGAAGTATGTGGACTACGCAACGGACATCCGCTCGAGCGGTGCGCATCTTCTGAGCATCATCAACGACATTCTCGATATATCGAAAGCCGAAGCCGGCAAGCTTCAGCTGGAAGAAGAGCCCATAGATCCGGTTGAGGCGCTAAACCGGACGATGCGCATGTTCCGTCAGCGCGCTTCGGAACTCGGCGTCGATCTGACTTTCCGGGTTCGGGACGATATTCCGTGGCTTATCGCCGATCCGCGCCTCTTCAATCAGGTCGCGATCAACCTCACGTCGAACGCACTGAAGTTCACCCCGGAGGACGGCAATGTCTGGGTGGAACTGAGTTTCGACGCTGCCGGCGACATGGTGCTCAGCGTCAAGGACACGGGCATCGGCATAAAGACGTCCGACAAGGAACGCATCTTCGAACCTTTCGTACAGGTCGAAGACGCGATGTCGCGCACCCAGCAGGGCACTGGCCTCGGCCTGCCACTGGTGCGCAAGATCATGAGCCTCCACGGCGGTCGAATAGAGATCGAGAGCACGGTCGGCGAAGGCACGACCGCCTATGCCACTTTCCCGAAAAGCCGCTTCGTGGCGCCGGAGGCGAGCGAACTCAGCTGGAAAGCGAGCTAGGCGTGTCTCACGCCGGCTTGTCCACCACCATCAGATAAATGCACTTCGTCGAATCGACTTCGATGGTGACGTTCGCCACATCGAGCCCTTCTATCAGCGCGCGCATATCCTCTTCCGTCCGGTAGATCAGACTCCAGTCGGTAACGAACTCGAGGGGCCATTCGCAGCTTTCACGGCCCTTCTTCACATTGGCCAGGATGAGTTTGCCGCCGGGCTTGACCTGCTCGTACAGATCCCGTGTCAGAGCCCGCGCTCGGCGTGCCGACAGATAGTCGTAGAGGCCGAGACTGTAGATAACGTCCTGCGGCGGCAGCGCGCGAAAGAGAGCACCCGCTTTCAGAAGCTGCGCGAAAGACGCCTGCAGGCACTGAACCTTCGCACGGCCACTGTGGCGAACAACCTCCGGATAGGCATGCTCGTAGGCGTGCGTCAGCGCGCGGTCGTCCTGGTCGATCAGCGTGAAATTCACCGGACGCGGCAATTTGCCGATCTTCAGGTAGTCGTAGACTTCGTAAGCCGAGCCGCATCCGAGATTGGCGATGTTGAGCGGCGTGTCACCCGGCTCTTCCGCCACACGCTCGGCAATGAGTTTCTGCGTCATGCGAAGCCGGGTCCCGACACAGGCGCCGGTCTCGATGCCAATGCGATGCAGCAGCTTCTCATAGGGAGTGTCGCCGACCCGCTGCCACTCATAGACATAGTTCATGATCTGGTAGTCGCCCGGATAGCCGAGCGGCTTCTCATAGCAGCGCTTCATGACCGCACCGGGCATGAAGTCGGGCGTCAGAACCCTTTCCGCATAGCGTTTGTGACGCGCAAGGACAGCCGGTTCTTCCCAGACGGTCTCCAGGACATCGTTGCCCCGATACCAGAGCTCCTTCCATTGAGGAACCATGCGGTCCTCGCAGGCGATCAACGCTTCAAGCAGCAATTGTTCGCGTTCGGCACCGGTCGCCTTGAGGCGCTTCTCGTAGGATTCCAGAAGATCCTTGTAGGACCGGAACAAATTCACGATCTCGGTGCAGAGCTGGAGGAATTCCGGAAAAATCCCTTCGGACGACGCAAAGAGCGGGTCCGCAAGCGCCTGGCTCAGAACCAGATTGTCGTGCTCGCTGACAATGTTCGGAATGTCGAGATAGCCGGAAGTGAATTCCAGCCCAACGACCGTCTTGAGCCCCTGGGGCTCTATACGGCGCACCCGACCGGCACCCCCGAAAAGGCGCGCGTCACCGACACGAAACTCGAACGGCATTTCGGCGCCGATACGATCCTCCCAGCCATCCGCATGGGAACTTTGAATGGCGATGCCGGTCATGCTCAGGTTCTTCAGCGAAGCACGCTCGTTCTCGATGAACACCGCGGGAATTGTATCGCTGAACAGTTGTTCGGGCCGGAATCTCTCCGCCCGGTAGAACATCCGTCGGCCTTCCGCGCCGGTCAGTTGCTCATAAGTTCTCACCACTGGCCCCACCCTATTTACTCAAACAAAACTCACCCGCAGTGCACAATATGGAATCACAGGGCTTCGCGCATTACAAACCCTAACAAATGATTAACGCCACTTTTTTAAGCGTTCCACAACCGTGACTCTACGATGAACCGGAACGTTTTGCCCTTGCCCTGCTGTTCTCCAGAATGCGCATGACGGGCGGCAGCATCAGCCAGTCGATGAAGAGGTTGGACAGAATGACCAGTGCCGTCATCGCACCCAGCGAACGGTTAACCTCGAAGCCCGAGAAGGCGAGCGTTCCAAATCCGATCGTCAGCGACACCGTTATCACGAGCATGGCGACGCCGACGGTCGCGAAGACATGGTTAATCGCCCCTTCAGGGTCGAGACCGCGCTCGCGCGCCTGCTGATACATCAGGAGAAAGTAGATCGTGTCGTCGACGACAAGCCCGATCGTCATGGCCGTCACAACCGACGCGGCAAGCCCGATGTCCTGATAGAGAAGGCCCCAGAGCCCGAAGCCCACCAGAGACGGGAGCATATTGAGGAATATGCTGAGGGCGCCGAAGACCGCGCTCCGGAGCGCTATCCCGACCACAACCGCGATGACGAGGATCGAGATCAGCGTCGCCAGCATCATCGAGCGGACGTTTATACCCGAGAGATTTGCGAAGAGGACGTTGAGGCCGGTCCCCCGCGTTCTCATTTCCGGCGGTGCATTTTCAGAGAGCCAGGCGGCGGCGCTGTCATTGAATCCGCGAATTTCCGACGAGGACATGTGACGGAGAATGACCGTCACGCGGCTCGAGGAACGGCTCACGTCGATCTGGTCGTTGAGAGAAGCGCCGAACGGCAGGGACAACTCGTAGAGCAGAAAATATTGAGCGATGGTTTCGCGGCTGTCCGGCAAGCTTCCATCAACGTCACGTCCAGCATTCATGGCATCATGCACCCGACGCGTGATGTCCGATATGGCTGCGACACTGACGACGCCCGGCTGGCCGCGCAGCCAGGCCTCGAATTCGGCGAGCCGTCTCTGGTAGGCCGGTTCGAAGACGCCGCCGCTTTCGCCGGACTCGATATCGAACTCGACGATGTTGAGTCCGGTCAGCCGCTCTTCCGCGAAATCGGAGTCCTGGCGATATTCGAAGCGCTGATCGAAGTAGCGGGCGAAATCGTCATCGAGACGTATGTTGCCGAGCCAGATGGCGCAGGAGACCACCACGACGCTGCAGAGAAAGAAGAGCTGCTTGTAGTAGCGGTTCACGAAATGGCCCAGTAGAACCATGAACCGCTCGGAGCGCTGTACGGCGGGACGCAGAGGCATCAGCGAGAGAACGGCGGGCAGCCACGTGAAGGTGAACACATAGGCGATGCAGATGCCCAGGACGACGATGTTGCCTTGCTGACGAAGCGGCGGCGCATCGGCGAGATTCATTGCCAGGAAACCGACGATCGTGGTGGCGTTGGTCAATGTCACCGGCCACAGGTTCATCGACACCGCTTCGGCGATTGCCGCCTGCCTTGAAAGACCGCGACCGAGAGCGCCAAGCGCCGTTGTGACGATACGGACGGCGGCCGCCATGTTGACGGTCATGATGATAATCGGGCAGGCAACCGTCGCGGTATTGATCTCGTAGCCATACCAACCCGCCACCCCCATCGCCGCCGCGCTCGACAGGCCCAGCAGGGAAAGAATGGCGAGGCTCGGTAGAACCGCGCGGACAAAGACAAACATGACGATCGCTGTGACAACGAGACTAATCGGGATCAGGTAGGTCACGTCGCTCATGGCCGCTTCGGAAAAAGTCGCCATGAGGATCACGTTGCCCGTCAACTTCACTTCGAGCCCGGGATGCTCCTTCTCGAATTCCGCGACAAGGGCACGGGACGCGCTCACAATTTCGCGCACCTCGGCAGAGGCTTCCGCCGGGAGGTTGAAGTTGACGACGACACCTGTGGCTCTGGCATCGCTCGCGAGCAGACGGTTTCGGATCAGCGGATCATCAAGCGCGAGGCGTTCGATTTCGCGAGCCTCGGATTCAGTGGTGTTGGCGGGCTCAGGCACGAGGTCAGCGACCGAAAAGGCGTCCTGATCGGCGACCACATGAGGAAAATTCGTCAGCGCATCAACACGCGTTGAATGAGGAAGCGTCCAGGCGCGTTCCACGAGATCGCCAAGGGCTGCCAGCACGTCCGGTTCGGTGACCTTCCGGCCCCCCGCCCAGACGACCATCAGCAGGTCATTGTTCTGCCCGTATTTCGACTCGAAATCGCGCAGCGTCGAAAGATCGCTGCCTTCCGGATTGAAGAAGACGCGTGTGTCGTAGGAGAGACGAAACTGGAATACGCCGAGAGCCGCCGTGCAGAAGACCGCCAGACACAGCAGGATCGTCGCGCGCGGCAGGCGCAAGGCCGGATTGTTCGATTTCTGCATGAGCCGCGCCGCCCCACCCCTCTTTGAACTTTCAGCGCGGCGGTAACTTGGGGCATTCCAGAGCGAAAGAAAAGCGGCGAGTTTACCCAAAGTTAACAAAGCGCGCCGGGCCGGAAACCATGATTTAACGCCGCGTATGCCATTAAGGAAGATGGCCGACGTCCATGCGGGGCGCGGCCGTCACTCAATAGGCGTTGCGGGCACTTGCCCGGAGCGACACCGGATTCCGGACCCGAATATGAGCAATACGACGCTCGTCAACCTGGCCACAGTCGGCAGCGATGAACTGCAGACGATGCCGGTCGCCGTATTCACGGCGGGGCTGGAACAGATGTCGGCGGACGCGATCGTGAGATTCCGCCGGATGCGGAAACTGAGCGACACGCACAAGGTTGCGCTTGAACGCTTTCTGAACGATCACCCCGAGAAGCGCGCCGGTCAGGAGGGCACGTCTTCCGCTGCACAGCCATCCGACAAGACAGGAAATCGATCCAGGAAGAAATCCTCCGAAGCGACCCTCTGGATGGAAATGCTGCTCCGTGCAATCGCCTGGTGGGAGGGTATGGATACGGACGATGTTGCCCGGGCAAAGGGCATCAAACGTCGCCGGAAAAAGAAGAAAGCCGCCAGCCCACCGGCCGCTGCGGACCCCGCCCCCAAACCGGCCGCGGCACCC
>CAJXOU010000012.1 GCA_913057645.1 uncultured Rhodobiaceae bacterium
GTGAATGGCCGGGTGGTGGTAGAAGAGTGCGTGGCGCGGGTGGCGAAGTGAGTCGAGGTGATGGTGCGCGCGGAGAGGGGGGCGGGGGCGAGGGCGGCGGAGGGCGGGTTGACGGTCGAGCGCGATAACGACAAGAATCCGGTCGTTGCGCTGCGCGAGATCGCGGAAAAGACGGTGATGCCGGACGAGCTGCGGGAAGACCTGATCGGCAGCCTGCAGAGCCGGGTCGAGACGGAAGAGCCGGAAGTCGAGAACATGCAGCTTCTCATGTCCGGCGAAGCGACTGGCGAGGTCCAGGACACGTTCGGCGCGACGGAAGATGGCGGCGAGCGGATGAGCGAAGAAGACCTTCTTCGCGCCATTCAGAGCCAGATCGACTCGCCGCAGCAGAAGTCCGCCGATGCGGACGAGATGGACGGGGAAGACTGAAGACGGCGGCACGGGCCGGCTCAGCGGCTCAGGCCCAGACGTTAATCGGTTCAAGCGCCGCCCGGCCGGAAGGTGAGGGGCGGCGTTTTTTGTTCTGGGCGAAGTCTTGCCCGGGAAATCACGTTAGGACGTTCGCAAGAGAGGATACGGAGAATCTCAGGCATGTTGCGTCAGTATGAGCTCGTCGATCGCGTGCTCGGCTACGATCCGAAAGCGGACGAAGCCCTGATCAACCGCGCCTATGTCTATGCCATGAAGCAGCACGGTTCCCAGAAACGTGCGAGCGGCGACCCCTATTTCTCCCATCCGATCGAAGTGGCCGGCATTCTGACCGATCTGAAGCTCGACACCGCGACGATCGTAACGGCGCTGCTTCACGATACGATCGAAGATACCGGTTCGACGATGGACGAGCTGACCAAGCTCTTCGGGCCGCAAGTCGCCGGCCTGGTGGACGGTGTCACGAAGCTCACGCGGATTGAACTTACCTCCGAACGTTCCAAGCAGGCCGAGAATTTCCGCAAGTTCCTGCTGGCCATGTCGAACGACATTCGCGTGCTGCTGGTCAAGCTCGCGGACCGGCTGCACAACATGCGGACGCTTCATTTCATTGCATCCGCGGAGAAACGGCAGCGCATCGCGCTCGAGACGATGGAAATCTATGCGCCGCTTGCCGGCCGCATGGGCATCCAGGAAATCCGCGAGGAACTGGAAGACCTTGCATTCAAGGAACTGAATCCCGAAGCGCGCGAAGCCCTGATCAAGCGGCTCAACGAATTTCGCGAAGCGAGCGGCGACTCTGTGAAGAAGATCGCCGACGAGATCAAGGCGAAGCTCGAAGAGGGCGGCCTTTCGTGCGAAGTGATCGGACGCGAAAAGCGGCCCTATTCGATGTGGCGGAAGATGGAGCGTCGCGCGATTTCGCTGGAACAGCTTTCCGACATCTTCGGTTTTCGCGTGATCGTGGACGACGTGCCGGACTGTTATCGCGCGCTTGGTGCGCTGCATACGACATGGCCGATGGTGCCGGGACGTTTCAAGGACTACATCTCGACACCGAAGGCGAACGGATATCGTTCGCTGCACACGACGATGATCGGGCCGCAGAAGAAGCGTGCGGAAGTACAGATCAGAACGCTCAAGATGCATGAGGTTGCGGAATACGGCATCGCGGCGCACTGGCTCTACAAGGAGGGGAACGAGGAGGACGCGTCTGGCGAGTTCGCCGGCACGTTCCGCTGGCTGCGCCAGCTCATCGAAATGCTGGAACATGGCGCGTCGCCGGAAGAGTTTCTGGAGCATACGAAGCTGCAGATGTTCTCCGACCAGGTTTTCTGCTTCACGCCGAACGGACTTCTCATCACATTACCGCGCGGCGCGACGCCTATCGACTTCGCCTACGCGGTGCATACCGAGATCGGGGATACCTGTGTCGGCTGCAAGATCAACGGCCGGCACATGCCGTTGCGGACGCGGCTCGAGAACGGCGACGAAGTGGAGATCATCCGTTCGCAGGCGCAGAGGCCGTCCCCCGCATGGGAGGCATTTGTCGCGACAGGCAAGGCTCGCTCGGCGATCCGCAGATCCATCCGGGCGACCAAGCAGGCGGAGTTCGGACGTCTTGGGCGTCAGATCGTGAAGAGTGCGTTCGACGCTGCGGGACGGGAAGTCAGCGACACGATACTGGAACGCGCTCTCGGCCCGCTTCGCAAAAGCGATGTCAACGACCTGCTTGCGTCCGTCGGCGACGGAACCTTGAGCCCTCAGCATGTCCTGCAGACGGTCTATCCCGAGGACCCCGCGCCAAAGAATGGCCGCAAGCGCAATATCAAATCGAACGGCAAGGACGAACGCGACGGTTCCGTGCGCGTTACGGGGCGGGCCTCCGGTCTCGCGATCCGCTTCGCGCCCGATATGTATCCGCTGCCGGGCGAACGTATTGTCGGCATCATGATGCCGGGCGAAGGTATTACGATCTATCCGATCGACGCGCCGGCGCTTGAAGAGTTCGATGGCGACACGTTGCGCTGGATCGATGCAACATGGGACATCGATCCCGACCATCCACAGACTTTTCCGACAAGACTGCGCGTGACGGCGAAGAACGAAGTCGGTTCACTGGGCCATATCGCAACGCTTATTGCCGATTATGGAAGCAATATTTCGAATCTGTCGCTTGCCCAGCGCGACATGGATTTCTACGACATCCAGATCGACATCGAGGTCAGGGATCTGAAGCACCTGACGCGCATCATGTCGGCACTGAACGGTCTTTCCTGCGTCAACACGGTCGTCCGCCCGCGGCGATGACCCGAGTTCCACCTCAAGCTGTCTACCGGTGAATAAATGGATCAAGAAAAGGTTCTCAAGGAGTTCGAGAAGGCCGGAGCGCTTCTGAAGGGGCACTTCATCCTGTCGTCGGGGTTGCACAGCCCCGTGTTTCTGCAGAAAGCGCTTGTTTTCATGAACCCGGCGCGAACCGCGAAACTCTGCAAGGCGCTTGCCGCAAAGATCACCGCGGAGGTCAAGGGCCCGATCGATGCCATCGTTTCGCCTGCTGTCGGCGGCATCATCCCGGGATACGAGACGGCGCGGCACATGAAGGTGCCGGCGATGTATGTGGAGCGGGAGAATGGAGAGTTCGTGCTTCGCCGCGGATTTCATCTCGAAAAAGGCATGCGCGTGGTGATGGTGGAGGACATCGTGACCACGGGCCTCTCGTCGCGGGAATGTATCGAGGCGATTCGGCAGACCGGCGCGAAGGTGGTCGCGGCTGCCTGCCTGATCGACAGGTCGGGCGGCAAGGCGAAGGTCGGCACAAAGCTCATTTCGCTCGCGCGCATTTCAATTCCCGCTTACCCGGCCGACAAGCTGCCGAAGGAACTTGCGGCAACACCCGCCGTGAAGCCCGGCAGCCGCCATCTAGCGTGAGGGAGTTCCCGGTTGTTTCGCCGCCGCGTCGATCTGCACCCGATTGAGAAGCTGAAGGAAATCTTCTGGCCGCGTTCCGGCTGGAAGAGGGCGATTCAGTACGGGTGGCGGCGTGTGTGGCGTCTTTCGGGTACGCCGCATGCGATCGCGCTTGGCGTGGCGGCCGGCGCGTTTTCGTCCTGCACGCCCTTTCTCGGATTCCACATTCTCGTCGCCATGCTGATTGCGTGGGTGATCCGGGGCAATCTGATCGCAAGCGCGCTCGGCACGTTCATCGGAAACCCGATAACCTTCCCCGTCATATGGCTGGTGGTATTCGAGGTGGGCCGGTACATCGTCGGGGCGCCGGCGGGCAGCGATCCGAACATAGCCCACGCCATGCAGCAGGCCGGCGCCTTTGACCGGATTCTGCCCAGTCTCGTGCCGTTGGCCGTGGGCTCCGTTCCCGTGGGAATCGTTCTCGGTTGTGTCTTTTATGTCCTTACGCGCAGCGGTGTCGAAGCCTATCAATCGCAGAGGCGGAAACTGCTGGCCGAGCGCGCGAATGCGCGGCTCCAGACCTCAGCCCCGCAAACGGCGCCCGACGTGAACCATGCAGCAGGCATGGGACTGGAAAAGGGAGACGCGACATGAGCAATGCCGGCGGCAAGAGTGCGCCCGGATATCTGCGGCTCGGTGTCAATATCGACCACGTCGCCACGATACGGAACGCGCGCGGCAACGATCACCCCGATCCGACCCGTGCGGCGAAACTTGCTGAAGAAGCGGGAGCCGACGGTATCACGGCGCATTTGCGCGAAGATCGCCGTCACATCCGCGATGCCGACATCGCGAGGTTGAAAGACGAGATCGGTTTGCCGCTCAACCTCGAAATGGCGGCGACGCCGGAGATGCTTGCAATCGCGCTCCGGCACAAGCCGCATGCATGCTGCATCGTGCCGGAGCGCCGGGAAGAAGTGACCACGGAAGGCGGTCTCGACGCCGCAGGGCTTCACAATCACCTGAAGCCCATCGTCGACCGGCTTGGCGATGCGGGAATTCGCGTTTCCCTCTTCATCAATGCGGAGAAGCGTCAGTTGGAAGCCGCGAGATCCCTCGGCGCGCCCGTCGTGGAGCTGCATACCGGGGCCTATTGCGATGCCGCAATGGAGCGGCAGAGCGCCAAGCGCGATGCGGAGCTGGCGAGGCTTGCCGCCGCCGCGCGCGAAGGAACGGCGCTCGGCCTTGAAGTTCATGCGGGGCACGGACTTACCTTCGATACCGTCGGGCCCGTTGCCGCCCTGCCGGAACTCGCCGAACTCAATATCGGACATTTCCTTGTCGGTGAGGCGATTTTCGTCAGCCTCGGCGAAAGCATACGGTTGATGCGCGCCGCAATGGATGCCGCGCGGCCTGCTTCGGACGCAAGCCACAAGGCCTCACGATGATCATCGGTATCGGCAGCGATCTGATCGATATCAGGCGGGTGGAGCAGACGCTGGAGCGCTTCGGCGATCGCTTCGTCGAACGGATATTCACCGAGGTCGAGCAGCGGAAGTCCGAGAGCCGGCGCATGCGAGCCGCGTCCTATGCCAAGCGATTCGCGGCGAAGGAGGCCTGTTCAAAAGCGCTCGGAACGGGCATTCGGCGCGGCGTGTTCTGGAAGGATATGGGGGTCGTCAACATACGGGGCGGCCAGCCGACCATGGCGCTGACAGGGGGCGCACTGGTTCGGCTCGAGGAGATCACTCCGCCGGGGATGGCTCCCGTCATTCACCTCACGATCACCGACGATCACCCGCTGGCGCAGGCTTTCGTCATCATTTCCGTCGTGCCGAAAACCTAGGGTTTAGGGCAGACGGGCTGTCCCTTTATGGTATGGTCCGCCGGATTTCAAAGGGAGCCCCGCGGAATGGCGAAAAGCTGGAAGATGGCGATGAGCGAAAATGCCAGGAAACTTCGTGGCAGTTCGCTGGCCGAGAATGTCCGGACGATCGGCTATGCGCTGCTGATCGCGCTGTTCATCAGGGCGCTCCTGTTCCAGCCGTTCTTCATTCCCTCCAGCTCCATGGAGTCGACGCTGCTGATCGGCGACTATCTCTTCGTCGCGAAATACAGCTATGGCTATTCACGGCATTCGCTGCCGTTCTCGCCGCCGATTTTCAGCGGGCGCATCGCGGGCGTGCAGCCGGAGCGCGGAGATATTGCGGTTTTCAAGCAGCCGATCGACAACCGTACCGATTTCATCAAGCGCGTGATCGGCCTTCCCGGCGACACGGTGCAGATGAAGGGCGGCGTGCTTTATCTGAACGACAAGGCCGTGCCGCGCGTGCGCGTGGACGATTTCATCCAGCGCGACGCGGCGGGCAACGTGCATCGCATTCCGCAATACAGGGAAACGCTGCCGAACGGCGTGTCCTACATCACGCTGGACCGTATGCGCGACAGCGTCTGGGACAATACGGGGCTCTATATCGTGCCGGCGGGCCACTATTTCATGATGGGCGACAATCGCGACAATTCGAGCGACAGCCGCGTGCCGGATGCGGTTGGGTATGTGCCTTTCGAAAACCTGATCGGCAAGGCGGAGATCATCTTCTTTTCCGCGGATGGCAGCGCCGCGTTCTGGCAGTTCTGGAGATGGCCGTCCGCGATACGCTGGGACCGCATCGGCAAATGGACCGAGTGAACGCCAGGCTCGAAGCGCGATTGGCCCATGAATTCAAGGACATGGGCCTGATCAAGCGGGCGCTTACGCATCCGAGCGCGGAAGGGGCGGACTATCAGCGCTTCGAATTTCTCGGCGACCGGGTGCTCGGCCTCGTGATCGCGGGGCGGCTCCTGAGAGACTTTCCGCAGGCGGACGAAGGCGAATTGGCCATTCGTTACAATGCCTTGGTGCGCAAGGAAGCGTGCGCGGAGGTGGCGGAACGGATCGGCCTCGGCGCGCACATCGTGATGGGCGCGGGCGAGGCGAAGGCCGGCGGAAGGCAGAAATCCGCCATTCTTGCGGATGCCTGCGAGGCGGTGATCGCGGCGCTCTATCTCGATGGCGGGCTTGCGGCGGCGGCACGTTTCATCGAGGCTGAATGGGCGTATCTTATTGAAAAGTCTGGAGAAGTTCAGCAGGACGCGAAGACGGCCCTGCAGGAATGGGCGCAGGGACAGGGACGACCCGTGCCGAAATACGATCTGATCGACCGGACCGGGCCGGACCATGCCCCGGAGTTCACCGTGGCGGTCACTGTCGAAGGCGCGAAGCCCTTGCAGGCAAAGGGAAATTCGAAGCGGCAGGCGGAGCAGACGGCGGCGCAGGCCATGCTCGAAAAGCTCGGCGTATGGGCTACCTGAGGATAAGTCGCGACTGACTGTCATCGTAATGTTATCGAAACGTCACAATGGAAAATGAACACGCAAACGACAACGGCGGGAAGATGGCCGAACCGGGGATAACCCGGTGCGGTTTCGTCGCCATCATCGGCGCGCCGAATGCCGGCAAGTCGACCTTGCTCAACCAGCTCGTCGGATCGAAGGTCGCGATCGTCACGCACAAGGTGCAGACGACGCGGACGCGCATCCGCGGCATCGCGATGGAGGGCAACACGCAGATCGTCTTCGTCGACACGCCCGGCATCTTCAAGCCGAAGCGGCGGCTCGACCGGGCGATGGTGGAAGCGGCCTGGGGCGGGGCGGGCGACGCCGACCTGATCGTGCTGATGGTCGACGTGGAGCGCGAACGCGAGGAAGACCTCGAGCAGATCATGGCGGGGCTTTCCACGCAGGGCCGAAAAGCGATCCTTGTACTGAACAAGATCGATGCGGTGAGCCACGACAAGCTCCTGAAGATGGCGGCGCGGCTGAACGAGAGCGGCATTTTCGACCAGACCTTCATGATTTCGGCGCTGTCGGGGAACGGGGTCGGCGATTTGCGCCGCTACATCGCGGAGCGGATGCCCGAGGGACCGTGGCATTATCCGGAAGACCAGGCGGCCGACGTGCCGCTGCGCTCGCTCGCGGCGGAGGTGACGCGCGAGAAGCTCTTTCTCCGGCTGCACGACGAGCTTCCCTATTCGCTGACCGTCGAGACGGAGAGCTGGGAGACGAAGAAGGACGGTTCGATCCGGATTCAACAGGTGATCTTCGTCGAGCGCGACAGCCAGAAGAAGATCGCGCTCGGCAAGGGCGGACAGACGATCAAGACGGTCGGCCAGCTTGCGCGCGAGGAACTGCAGGAGATGCTGGAAACGAAGGTGCATCTCTTTTTGTTCGTGAAGGTGCGCGAGAACTGGTCGGACGACCGCGAACGCTACCGCGAGATGGGGCTCGATTTTCCGAAGGACTGAGCGATGGCGAAGGACGAGACGTCCACCGCTTTCGAGAAGGCGCTCCGCGCCGAGCTCGACGAACTGCGCGCGCAGTCGGAGACGAGCGCCCAGTCGCGGGCGCCGGTGACGCTCGATCAGCAGAGCGTGGGGCGGCTGTCGCGGATGGATGCGATGCAGGCGCAGGCCATGGCGCAGGCGACCGAGCGGCGGCGGCTTTCGCGCATCAAACAGGTCGAGGCGGCGCTGAAGCGGATCGAGGACGGCGAATACGGCTATTGCCTGACCTGCGGCGAGGAGATCGAGGCGAAGCGGCTTGCCACCGATCCCGCCGCTCCGCTCTGCATCGGCTGTTCGCGCGGCGGTAATTGAGGCGGGGTTGGTCGAGGCGCACCGAATATTCCATGCCGCATCCGAAGCCGGCGGGCGGCAGGGACGCCGGGCGGGTTTCGGCGACGGCAAGATGATTTGGCATTGGCCCGTTATCGGATACTCTCCCGCCGTCCGGGGAGCAGGCGCGCGCCGAACCGGCGCGCGGGCCTGAAAGGAATCATGCTTTACATCGAACTGTTGATCGTTCTCTCGCTGACCGTCGTGAACGGTCTTCTGGCGATGTCCGAACTCGCCCTTGTCTCGTCGAGGAAGGGGCGGCTCCAGCAGATGGCGAAGGAGGGGCACCGCGGCGCCAGCGCAGCGATTACCCTGATCAACGACCCGGGCCGCTTTCTTTCGACGGTGCAGATCGGCATCACGCTGGTGGGCGTCGTGGCGGGCGCCTTCAGCGGCGCGACGCTGGGCGAGCGGCTTGGCACCTGGTTGAAACAATACCCGCTCCTCTCCGAGCATGGCTACACGGCGGGGATTGTCGTGGTCATTGTGGCGATCACCTATCTTTCGCTCATCGTCGGTGAACTCGTACCCAAGCGGATTGCACTCACCAATCCCGAGAGGACCGCGAGCCTCGTGGCGCGGCCGATGCAGATGCTGGCGCGGGCTGCCTCGCCGGCTGTCTGGCTCCTCAAGATTTCCACCGACACGGTGCTGCGGCTGATCGGCCTCGGCGGCGCGCGGGAGACGACGATCAGCGAGGAGGAGGTGAAATCGCTTCTGGCGGAGGGGACACTCGCGGGTATTTTCGTTCCGCAGGAACGCGACATGATCGAGGGGGTCTTGAGGCTCGCGGACCGAACGGTCGCAGCGATCATGACGCCGCGTCCGGAAATCGTGTGGATCGACCGGAAGGCGGACGCCGCGAGCATTGCGCAGACCGTGCGGGAGAGCCGGGTTTCGCGGTTTCTCGTCTGCGACGGAACGGTGGACGAGGCGATAGGCGTTGTGCATGCGAAGGACATGCTGCCGGACGCGCTGACGCATGAAGGCTTCTCGCTCGAGAAGGTGACGGTCCAGGCGCCGGTCGTGCCGGAGAACAAGGAAGTGCTGAAGCTTCTCGACCGTTTCAAGCGGGAGAGAATTCATATCGCCATCGTGGTGGACGAATACGGTGTGACGCGGGGGGTCGTCACGCTGACCGACATCCTGGAATCGATCGCGGGCGAACTGCCGGAAGCGGGCGAAGAGGATGAGCAGGCGATGCACCTGCGGAGCGACGGCTCCTGGCTCGTGGACGGAGCGATGCCCATCGACAAACTGGCGGCGCAACTGAATCTCGACGAGATCGACGGCGGCTTCCATACAGCGGCGGGGCTCGTTCTCGATGCGCTCGGACACATTCCCGCCGCAGGGGAAGCATTGGACATCGGAGGTTATCGTTTCGAGGTCGCCGATATGGACGGAAGGCGGATCGACAAGCTGATCGTTACGCGGCTCCCGGAAAAGTCTGCCCATGGAATGGCGTGACGAAGGGATCGTGTTGTCGGCGCGCGCTCATGGCGAGACGAGCGCGATTCTCGAGCTGTTCACGCGGGAGCAGGGGCGGTATCTCGGGCTCGTGCATGGCGGCGCGGGGCGGCGGATGCGGAGCGTGCTGCAGCCGGGCAACAAGCTCTCGGCGCATTGGCGGGCGCGGCTCTCCGAACATCTCGGCACGTTTCAGGTGGAGCTCGTGCGCCCGCTGGCGGGTCTCCTCATGGACGATCCGCTGGCGCTGCTTGCCTTGAGCGCGGCGAGCGCGACGGCAGGCATCGTGCCGGAGCGGGAGGCGCATCCGGCGCTTTACGACGGCTACGAGGTGCTGCTCGAAACGATGCAGGACGGGGATGTCTGGCCGGCGATCTTCGTGCGGTGGGAGCTGGGGCTCCTGCAGGAGCTCGGCTTCGGGCTCGATCTCACGCGCTGCGCGGCGACAGGGAGCCGCGACGATCTCGCCTATGTGTCACCGAAAAGCGGGAGCGCGGTGAGCCGCGCGGCGGGCGAGCCCTACAAGGAGAGGCTGTTCCGGCTGCCGCCGTTCCTGATCGGCACACAGGCGGGCGAAGCCTCGTTCGCCGACGTGGCGGAGGGGTTGCGGCTTACGGGACATTTTCTCGACCGGCATCTCTTCGCGGCGCATGAGCGGCATCTGCCGGATGCGCGGATCAGGCTGATGGAGAAGATGGCCGCGAGGGCGGAGTGAGCGGCGAATCGCTGGTATATTGAGTGAAGATTACGCGGGCTCTTGCCTGCGGGAGCCCCCGCCCCGAAATTTGTTCGCTCAAGCTCTCAAATTTCGACCCTCCCCGAGGGGAGGGTGGGAAGCAAAGCCAGTTACCGAGAAGACATAGACATGACCAAGGCCGTTACGCCGCCGGAGCCCGAGAACGAGATCAATCTGCGCGAGGCGCTGGAGACGCGGTATCTCGCCTATGCGCTCTCGACGATCATGCACCGGGCGCTGCCGGATGTGCGCGACGGGTTGAAGCCGGTGCATCGCCGCGTGCTGTTCGCGATGCGGCAGTTGCGGCTCGAACCGGGGCAGGGGTTCAAGAAGTCGGCGCGCGTGGTCGGCGACGTGATCGGCCGCTATCACCCGCATGGCGACCAGTCGGTCTATGACGCGCTGGTGCGGCTCGCGCAGGATTTCTCGGTGCGCTATCCGCTGGTGGATGGCCAGGGCAATTTCGGCAATGTGGACGGCGATAACGCGGCGGCCATGCGCTACACGGAAGCGCGGCTGACGGCGGTTTCAGCGCTGCTGCTGGACGGGCTCGACGAGGACACGGTCGATTTCCGCGAGACCTATGACGGCGAGGACCGCGAGCCGATGGTGCTGCCGGGCGCGTTCCCGCAGTTGCTCGCGAACGGCGCGGCGGGGATCGCGGTCGGCATGGCGACCAGCATTCCACCGCACAATGCGGCGGAGCTTTGCGACGCGGCGCTGCATCTCATCAAATATCCAAATGCGCGGACGGAGAAGCTCGTCAGTTTCGTGCAGGGGCCGGACTTCCCGACGGGCGGCACCATCGTGGAGTCGCGCGAGGCGATCATCGAAGCCTATGAGACGGGCCGCGGCGGCTTCCGTGTGCGTGCGAAATGGGAGCGGGAAGACCTGCCGCGCGGGCTGTGGCAGATCGTCGTCACGGAAATTCCCTACCAGGTGCAGAAGTCGAAGCTGGTCGAGAAGATCGCCGAACTGCTGCAGACCCGGAAACTGCCGTTGCTCGAAGATGTGCGCGACGAGAGCGCGGAGGAAATCCGGCTCGTGCTGGTGCCGAAGTCGAAGATGGTGGAACCGGACCACCTGATGGAGTCGCTGTTCCGCTCGACCGATCTCGAGAACCGCTTTCCGCTGAACCTGAACGTGCTGTCCGCAAGCCAGGTGCCGGGCGTGATGAACCTGCGCGAGGCGCTCAGGGCGTGGCTCGAACACCGCAAGGAAGTGCTGGTCCGGCGTTCGAACTTCCGGCTCGACAAGATCGAGAAGCGGCTGGAAGTCCTCGAAGGCTATCTCAAGGCCTATCTCAATCTCGACGAGGTGATCCGGATCATCCGCGAGGAGGACGAGCCGAAGCCCGCGCTCATCAAACGCTTCAAGCTGACCGACAACCAGGCGGAAGCGATCCTCAACATGCGGCTGCGTTCGTTGCGCAAGCTCGAGGAAATGGAGATCAAGGGCGAGCACAAGGAACTGACCGCCGAGCAGAAGCAGCTCAAGGCGCTGGTCAGATCCGACAACCAGCAATGGGCGCGCGTTGCCGACGAAATCAAGGAAGTGAAGAACACGTTCGGGCCGAAGACGAAGCTCGGCGCGCGGCGGACGCAATTCTCCGATGCGCCGAAGATCGAGTTCGTACCGGTGGAAGCGATGATCGAGAGGGAGCCGATCACGGTCGTCTGTTCGAAGAAGGGCTGGATCCGGACCCTGAAGGGGCACGTGGCGCCGGATACGGAGATCAAGTTCAAGGAAGGCGACGGGCCGCGCTTCATGCTGCATGCCGAGACCACGGACAAGATCCTGCTGTTCGCGACGGATGGGCGCTTCTACACGCTGGAGGCGACGAAGCTGGCGGGCGGGCGCGGAAACGGCGAGCCGGTGCGCCTCATGATCGATCTCGACGAGAGCCGCGACGTGGTGGAGCTTTTCGTGCACCAGCCGGGACGGAAGCTGATCGTCGCCTCGCATGAGGGCAATGGTTTCGTCGTGCCGGAAGACGAGGTGGTCGCGATGCGCCGCGCGGGCAAGCAGGTGCTGAATGTGAGCGGCACGGATGAGGCGATCGCCTGCGCGGTGGTGCAGGGCGATCATGTGGCCGTGATCGGCGACAACCGGAAGCTGCTGATCTTCCCGCTCAAGGAAATGAACGAGATGACGCGCGGCAAGGGCGTGCGCCTGCAGCGCTACAAGGATGGCGGGCTTGGCGACGTGAAGACCTTCACGCTGAAGCAGGGCCTCATCGCCTATGACCGATCGGACCGGGCGCGGACCTTCGAGGGGCTGAAAGAGTGGGTGGGCCAGCGCGCGCAGGCGGGGCGGCTGCCGCCCAAGGGCTTCCCTGTGGGGCACAAGTTCGGCGGCACGTTCGGGGCGGCGTGACGGGCTGAGTTTGCGGCCCTATGGATTGCCGCGTCGCTTCGCTCCTCGCAATGACGGAATTCTAGAGGGATAAACAAACTATCGGCGTCATTGCGAGAAGGCCGAAGGCCGACGAAGCAATCCATAGGGCGTTTGCAGGAAGGCGAGGCCGTATGGATTGCCGCGTCGCGGCTTTGCCGCTCCTCGCAATGACGGTTTATAGGGGTGGGGGATGAAGCGTCCGGCCGTGTACATCGTCGCGAACAAGCGGAACGGGACGATCTATACGGGCGTGACGTCGCATCTTGAGCGGCGCATCTATGAGCACCGTGAAGGGGTGTTGCCGGGCTTTTCCAAGCGTCACGGGTGCAAGATGCTCGTCTGGTACGAGATGCACCAGACGATGGAGTTTGCCATCGGACGCGAGAAGCAGATCAAGGCAGGGTCGAGGCAGAAGAAGGTCGAGCTGATTCAGAGCATGAATCCCGAGTGGCGGGATTTGTATGAGGATCTGGCCTAGGGCGTTATCGGATGTGACTGCGGCAGTATGGATTGCCGCGTCGCTTCGCTCCTCGCAATGACGAGGTTAGGAAATGCCCCAACCCTATCCGCGTCATTGCGAGAAGGCGAAGCCGACGAAGCAATCCATAGGGCGTTTGCGGGAAGGTGAGGCTGTATGGATTGCCGCGTCGCGGCTTTGCCGCTCCTCGCAATGACGGTTTAGGGAGAGGAAAAGCAGCCGGTTCAGTCGATGGTGATCGGCTCGCGGATTTCGTGACCCCAGTATTTCAGGAAGAGGATGTAGTCGCCGGGTTTCACGCGGGACGTATCGAGCGTGAGCGTGTAGTTGCCCGAGATGGTGTGATTGCCCTCGAGCTCGCCGCGGACGGGCACCTCGACGCAGGTTTCCTCGCCGCGCTGCGACTGGACGAAGTTCTGGTCTTCGTCCGTCAGGAACCAGCGGAAGATGTCGCATTGCGAGCCGGTTTCGAGCGCCAGCGGCTCCTCGGTGTTGTTGGCGAGGGTGACGCCGACTTCGAGCGAGAGGGGACCGGCCTCCGTCCATGTGTTCGGCTGAGAGACGCTCGCCGTCAGTTCGACCGGTTCGTTGAGCTGAACGCGGCCAGTGCCGACATAAAAGGCGATGACACCGCCCATCGCGAGGAAGACGAGCGACATGCGGGTGAGATTGCTGCCTGCCTTGCTTGCGGCGTCGCGGGGATTGTTTTCGGACATGGGGTTCACATAGCGCTGAAGAGGAGGCGGGGCAACCATGTCGCCAGCGCCGGGAAGAGGGCGATGACGCCGAGCGCCACGAGCTGCAGGCCGACAAAGGGAACCGCTCCGCGATAGATCTGCATGGTGGTGACGCTTTCGGGCGCGACGCCGCGCAGATAGAAGAGCGCGAATCCGAAGGGCGGCGTGAGGAAGGAGGTCTGCAGGTTGATCGCCATCATGACGCCGAGCCAGACGGGGTCGACCCCCATCATGAGGAGGATCGGCGCGACGATGGGCACGACGACGAAGATGATCTCGATGAAATCGAGGAAGAAGCCGAGCAGGAACATGATCGCCATGACGGTGACGATGGCGCCGACCGTGCCGCCGGGCATGGAGGTGAGGAATTCCTGCACCGTCTCGTCGCCGCCCAGACCTCGGAAGACGAGGCTGAAGAGCGCCGCGCCGATCAGGATGACGAAGACCATGGACGTGATGCGTGCCGTCGACTGCGAGACTTCGCCGAGCACGCCCGAGCGCCAGAGACGCCACAGCGATGCGCCGAGGCCGATGGCGACGATGGCACAGAGGATGTAGGCGGCGAGGATGGCGATCTGATCGATGCCGGAAATCTCGGTGCGGGCGGTGCGCAGGTCCATGAAGGAGGTGAGAAGAAGGAGCGCAATGAGCGCGGCGGCGGCGCTGCGCACGGCGCGCTTCATGCCGCCCGCGCGCTCGCCCGCCAGCAGGATCGAGCCGATGGCGCCCAATGCGGCGGCTTCCGTGGGCGTCGCGATGCCGCCGAGGATAGAGCCCATGACGGCGACGATGAGGGCGACGGGCGGCACGAGGGCGCGAAGCGTGCGCTTGTAGAGCTCGACTGTGGAGATGTCGTCTTCGACCGGCATGGCGGGCGAAGACTTCGGATCGACGGCGGCGCGGAACACCTGGTAGAGGATGTAGAAGCCGACCAGCATGAGGCCGGGGATGAGCGCGCCCGCGAAGAGATCGCCGACGGAGAGCGTTTCCGGCGAGAAGATGCCCTGTTCGAGCTGAGCCTTCTGGTAGGAGTTCGCCAGCGTGTCGCCCAGCAGCACCAGGACAATGGAGGGCGGGATGATCTGGCCGAGCGTGCCGGCGGCGGCGATGGAGCCGGTCGCGAGCGAGGCGTCGTAACCCCGGCGCAGCATGGTCGGCAGCGCGAGGAGGCCCATGGTGACGACCGTCGCGCCGACGATGCCGGTGGAGGCGGCAAGGAGCGCGCCGACGATCGAGACGGAGAAGCCGAGCCCGCCGCGCAGACGGCCGAAGAGGCGGCCCATGTTCTCAAGCAAGTCCTCGGCGACGCGGGAACGCTCCAGCATGGTGCCCATGAAGACGAAGAGGGGGACGGCGATGAGCACGTCGTTCGTCATGTTGCCGTAGATGCGCTGCGGGAGCGCGGCCATGAAGCCGAAGTCGAAGACGCCGAACGCCATGCCGATGAGGCCGAAGGCGAGGGCGACGCCCGCGAGCGTGAAGGCGACGGGGAAGCCCGTGAGCAGCACCGAGCAGGCGGCAACGAACATCAGAACATCGAGACTATCGCGAAGGTCCATCGGAACGGGCCGCCTTCAGAGGAGGGGCGAGGCTTCTTCCAGCGGCATTTCGGCCCCGGAGAGAACGCGCAGCGCATGAATGAGGGTGGAGAGGCCCTGGAGGGCGAGGAGCACGACGAAGACGAGGATGACGCTCTTCAGGAGGTAGACGCCCTGAATGCCGCTCGTCTCGCGGCTGCCTTCGAGGACCGACCATGAGGCTTCGACGTAAGGGAAGGAGACGTAGAAGATCAGGAAGCAGACGGGCCAGAGCAGGAGGAGCGTGCCGAGGAGATCGACCCAGGCCTTGGCGCGGGGCGACATGGTGCGGTAGAGCACGTCGACACGGACATGGGCGTTGTGGAGCAGCGTATAGCCCGCAACGAGCATGAAGAGGACGCCGTGCATGTAGACGATGGATTCCTGCATCCAGATCGAGCCGATGCCGAAGACGTAGCGCTGGAGCACGACGACGAACTGGACCAGCACCATGAGAATGGCGAGCCAGGAGACGGTGCGGCCCACGCGCTCGTTGAGGGCGTCGATGAGGCCGGCAATGCGGACGAGTGCGGTCATGATTTCGGGATCACGTTCTGGCTGCGTCAGCCGCGGCGCGCCTCCACGAAGCCCTCGTCGCCGATGCGGGTCCATTCGCTGGTGGTGTCGAGGAAGGCGCGGAAGCTCTCATAGACCTTGCCGGTGACGGCGTCTTCCTTCGCGGCGTCCTCGAGCACCTGCTTCGAGGTTTCCTTGAGCGCGGCGACGACGTCGTCGGGGAACCGGCGGACCATGACGCTGTGCTTCTCGATGAGGGTCTTCAGCGCGTCGCCGTTATGGGCGTTGTATTCGGCGAGCGTGTAGTCGTTCTCGGCGGCGCAGGCGGCGCGGACCACGGCCTGCTGCTGCTTCGTGAGCGATTCCCAGACGGCGAGGTTGAAGCCCGCGGCGAGCGACGAGCCCGGCTCGTGGAAGCCCGGCCAGTAGTAGTATTTGGCGAGGCGGTAGAAGCCGAAGGCCATGTCGTTCCAGGGGCCGACCCATTCGGCGGCGTCGATGGTGCCGTTCTGGAGGGCGGGGAAGATGTCGGGACCGGCCAACGTGACGGCGGCCGCGCCGAGACGGCGCATGACCTCGCCGCCGAGGCCCGGCATGCGGATCGAGAGACCCTTGAGGTCGTCGAGCGAGTTGATTTCCTTGCGGTACCAGCCGGGAAGCTGGACGCCGGTGTTCGCGGCCATGAACGGCTTGATGTTGAAGCCCCTGGCGAGATCGTCCCAGAGCTCCTGTCCGCCGCCGTGATAGATCCAGGCGTTGATCTCGGCGGCCGTCATGCCGAAGGGGACGGCGGTGAAGAAGTTGTAGGCCTTGGACTTGCCCTGCCAGTAGTACTCGGCGCCGTGATAGATGTCGGCCGCGCCCGAGGAGACGGTGTCGAAGCATTCGAGCGGGGGGACGAGTTCGTTGGCGGCGAAGACCTTGATCTCGAGCGCGCCGTCGGTCATGTCGCCGATGCGGCTTGCAAGCCGCTCGGCGGAGGTGCCGAGGCCGGGATAATTCTTCGGCCAGGTGGTGACCATCTTCAACTGGCGCTTGCCCTGCGCGATGGCGGGCGCGGGCATGGCGGCGGCGGCGAGGCCGGCGATACCGGCGCCAGCCAGAAACGAGCGGCGTTTCATAGAAAACTCCCCGATCTTTATCCCCAGGGCAGCCGGTTCCGGCCGCCTCGTCCCCGATTGAAGGGGCACAATTCGCGGCCAGTATAGGCGGGCGGGCACAGGGCGCAACGGCGGCGGAGGCCGGTTTCTTCAGGCGGCTGCCGGGCCGGAACGGCCGTTAGCCGACGTAGCCTCGAGGCGAATGCCAAGTGCCTTCAAGACGCCAAGCAGTGTGGTGAGCTTCGGATCGCCCTCGCTGCTGAGGGCCTTGTAGAGAGCCTCGCGCGTTACGCCTGCGTCCTGAGCGACGCGAGACATGCCTCGCGCACGGGCCACGATGCCCAGCGCATTCGCGATATAGGCCGGATCGCCGGTGGCAAAGGCATCCGAAAGAAGCGCGAGCTGGTCTTCTTCGGTGTCGAGATATTGGGCCGCATCGAAAGGAATGGTCTCAATTGCCACGTTCTAAACCTCTTTTGCGAGCCTTCTGGCGCGTTCTATGTCCTTCTTCTGCGTGCTCTTGTCGCCTCCGCATAGAAGAACGATGAGAACGTCGCCCCGGCGGACGAAATAAACCCGATATCCGGGACCGTAGTCGACGCGGAGTTCTCCTATGCCGCCGAAGAATTTCGCATCGCCGAACAGCCCGGATTCGAGACGCGCGATCCGCTGGGCAATGCGTTTGACAGCCTGACGATCCTTCAGGCCGTCAAGCCAATCCCTGAAGAGCAACGTCTGGCGTACTTCCAGCATGTATGTGAACTGTAGTTCACAGTCTTCGGTGCGTCAAGGACTTCGAAAGCGTCCTTGATTGTCCGTATGCAGGCGGCGGCACAAGTTCCACTTCAATAATTGGTGGGCGTACAGGGGCTCGAACCCTGGACCCGCTGATCAAGAGTCAGCTGCCTTACTCGGGGAGTTTGCGCCAGCCTTCGGGGGTGAGCGCCTCGAGGGGGCGGAAGCGGGTCTTGTAGGCCATCTTGCGGGAGCCCTCCACCCAGTAGCCGAGATAGACGTAAGGCAGGCCGAGCGTCCGGGCGCGCTCGATGTGGTCTAGCACCATGAAGGTGCCGAGGCCGCGCACGGTCTCGGCGGGGTCGTAGAAGCTGTAGACCATCGAGAGGCCGTCTTCGAGCGTGTCGGTGAGGGCGCCGGCGACGAGGCGGCCGGGCGTCTCGATGTCGCCGGGCAGGCGGTATTCGAGGACGCGGGTGGCGATGGTCGTGTCCTCGACCATGGCGACATAGTCGAGCTCAGACATGTCGGCCATGCCGCCTTCGGCGTGGCGCTCGTCGAGATAGCGGCGCAGCAGGTCATATTGCTCGGCCGTTGCCGCGGGCGGCGCGAGCGCCGCGCGCAGGTCGGCGTTGCGCGCGAGAACGCGGCGGAAGGTCCGGCCGGGCCGGAAATCGTTCACCGTGACGCGGACGGAGACGCAGGCCTGACAGCCGTCGCAGGCGGGGCGATAGGCGATGTTCTGGCTGCGGCGGAAACCGGCCTGGGTCAGCATGTTGTTGAGGGAGACCGGCTCGTCGCCGAGGAGATGGGTGAAGACCTTCTTCTCGTAGCGGCCGGGCAGGTACGGGCACGGCTGCGGCGACGTGATGTAGAACTGCGGAAATCTGATGCGGGACTGGTCCGTCACTGGCCTTCTCGCGCTGCCTCCGCGCCGGTTGTCTCAGAGGCCATAATACCACGGCGCAAAGAGAGAATAGGCCAGCCAGAGCAGAATGACGAGGGGGGTGCCGGTTCGCACGAAATCCCGGAATTCGTAGTGGCCGGGTCCCATAACCAGCAAATTGGTCTGATAGCCCATCGGCGTGGCGAAGGAGCAGTTGGCGGCGAAGATCACCGCATAGACGAAGATCAGCGGGTCGACGCCGAGCTGCGTTGCCGTGCTGATGGCGATGGGGGTGAAGAGGACGGCGGTGGCGTTGTTGGTCAGCACGTTCGTCATGACGGCGGTGGCGAAGAAGAAGGCCGAGAGGATGATCGGCACGCCGAAGCCGGAGAACATGACGACCGAGGTTTCCGCGATGGCACGGGCGCCGCCGGTGGCTTCAAGCGCGGCGGCGACGCCGAGCATGGCGCCGACCATGAGGAAGATGCGCCTGTCGATGGCGCGGGCGGCCTGACGGACATTGAGGACGCCGGCGGCGATGATCGCACCGGCGGCGGCGACCGAGGCGATTTCGATGGGCACGATGCCGAGAAGGACGGTGGCGACCATGACGCCGAAGATGCCGAGGGCGCGGTGGGCGAGCTTGGGATCGGGCAGTTCGGTCGCCGACCATTCGAGCAGCAGCACGTCGCGGTTGTGACGGAGGTCCTGTACCTGGACGCCCTTGCCGAGCACGAGCAGCACGTCGCCCGCTTCGAGGCGAATGTCGTTCAGCAGGGTACGGATCATGCGGCTGCGGCGCTGGATGCCGAGCACGATGCAGCCGGTCTGGTGACGGAAGGCGATCTGCTCGATGGTCTGGCCGATCATGCGCGAGCCGGGCGCGACGACGGTTTCGGCGAGAACGAGTTCGCCGCCGGGCTTGGCCGGACCGCCATTCGTCTCGACGCCTTCGGCGAAGCGCTCTTCGAGCATGCCTTCGAAGATGCGCGAGCCCGACTTCAGGGCTTCCATGAGCGTCTGGCGCGTGGCGGCGACGATGACGACGTCGCCGGGGATGAGCGTGACATCCTCGAAGGGCGGCAGGATCGGATGTTCGCCGCGCTGGATCATGCGCACGGTCATGTCGCGCAAGGGCGGAAAGAGGCCCGCCTTCGAACTCACGCCGACAAGCGGGTGATCGGCGGTGATTTCGAGCTGCGCGATATATTGCTTGCCGCCGCCGGCATCGGGCCCGGAGAGGTCCATCGCCGCGCCGCCGCGATCCGGCACAAGGTGCGGAACCACCAGTGTCGAATAGAAGAAGCCGATGGAAGCGAGGAAAATACCTGGCACGACGAAATCGAAAATGCCGATCGGCGGGAGATTCGAGGTCATGACGACGCCGGCCGCGAGCAGATTGGTCGATGAGCCGATCAGCGTCGTCATGCCGCCCAGGATCGAGACATAGCTCAGCGTCATCATGACCTTCGGCGCGCGCTGGCCGAAGCGCATGGCGAGCGTGGCAAGCACGGGGATGAACATGACCGCGACGGGCGTGTTGTTCAGAAAGGCGCTGATGACGGCGACGAGCAGGAAGGTGAAGAAGATGGTCGTGCGCGGCCGCGTCGAGCCGAGGTCGGCGACGTAGCGCGCGGCGCCGTCGAGGGCGCCGGTCTGGAACATGCCGTGGCCGACAACGAGGAGCGCGAGCACGGCGATGAGCGCGGGGTTCGCGAAACCGGCGAGCAGCGTCGTCGAGCCGAGAAGGTTCTGTCCGTCTTCGCCGATGACGGGGAAGAAATAGAAGAAGACGAGCAGTGCGACGAGAATGCCGAGGGCAGACAGTTCGAGCGAGAGACGCTCGATGCTGAACAGGATGACCGCGGCCAGGATCAGGCCGTAGGTCACCCACATCTGCCAAGCGTAGACTATCTCCATGCGCGCATCTTTTCCGGTAACGCATCGTGCAGACAAGCATCAATGCGTCGAGTGAAATTCCAAGATTCCTGAAGAGGCCCCGTCTCAGACGTCACTACGGACGAAGACAGTACCGCAAAGATAGTCGTGGAGACAGCGGCGGCGTTCGTTGAAGAACGGAACGAGCAGCACAAGAACGGTTCCGACGGTAACGGTCACATAGAACAGAACCGTCTGGAGCAGGGCCTGAAGATAGCCCGGTCTGTTGCCGTTCCATGCGCGCAGCTCGATGCCCTGCCAGCGCATGCCCGGCGTTGCCGAATAGCGGCCGCCGAGTGTGAAAGTGAAATAGGCAAGGACAAGCAGCGGCGTGAGCGCCGCGCCCGGCCAGAGCAGGCCGAAGGTCAGGATGCCGAGAACGCCGAAAACGACCGAAGCGACGATGAGCAGTACGCAGATCACCAGAAGATCGGCGAGAAAGGCCAGGCAGCGGGCGAGGATGACGCCCTCAAAGGCAGCTTTCGGCCATTGCCAGCTTTCCGAAGCGGAAAGACCGACTTCAGCTACCCTGTTGCTTTCGCTCATGTTTTCCCTGCTCCCGTGAACTCCGCCTGTTTGACATAAGGGGAGCGCGAACGGAAGGCAAGAGCGTAAGAGGTGGCCTCAGGGGCTGAAACCGGGCGGTGTGACGGGGGCTTCGCGCAGCAGCAGGACCGAAAGACGGCGGTTGGCGGCCATGTAGGGGTCTTCGGGGAAAAGCGGCTCGGAGTCCGCCTTGCCGACGACCTGGTAGATGCGATCGTTGGAGAGGCCGGCATTTTCCAGAATGCGCCGCGTCGCGTTCGCCCGGTCGGCGGTGAGCTCCCAGTTGGAGTAACCGGGACGGCCGGCCACGGGGTTCGCATCGGTATGGCCGGAAATGCTGACGCGGTTCGGCAGCTTGATGAGAATGCCGGCGACTTCGTCGAGCAACTTGCGCGTCCGCTCGAAAGGCTCGGCGTGGCCGGAGGGGAACATGGAGCGGCCATCCTGATCGACGATCTGGATGCGAAGGCCTTCGGGCGTTTCATCGATGATGACGTTGCGCGAAAGCTCGGCGAGGTCCGGATTTTCGCGCATGGCCTGGCGGATGCTTTCGGCGGCGCTGCGGAAGTTCCGTTCGTCGCGCGCGGACTTCTCCTTCATGAGCTTGTCCATCTGCGCGGCGTCCTTCGCTTCCTTCTCGGCAAGCTCGGGGCTTTTCGGCTGCGCGGGCGTCGAGATCGTCATGACGACCTGCGGCTTGGTGCCGGGCATGCGCGCGCCTTCCTCGTCGAAGGCGGTGCCGCCCATGATGCCGCCGGCGCCGCTGGTCGAGCGGCTGACATTGGAGGGGGCGAAATAGTCGGCGAGGCCCTGCTTCTGTTCCGGCGTCGTCATGCTGATGAGCCACATCAGCAGGAAGAAGGCCATCATGGCGGTCACGAAGTCGGCATAGGCGATCTTCCAGGCGCCACCGTGGTGGCCGTGGACGACCTTCTTGACCTTCTTGAGGATGATCGGCTGTTCGTTGGTGGCCATCTGGTCCTGTCCTGCGCCCGTCAGCTCGCAGCCTGAAGCGAGGCGGTGGACTGTTCGACTTCAATGAAGGTGGGGCGCACTTCGGACATCAGCGCCTTGCGCGCGAACTCGATCGAGACGGCGGGCGCGTATCCCGCCATGTGCGCGAGGAGGCCGGCTTTCATCGACAGATAGTATTTGGCTTCGGCTTCGTAGGTGTTGCGCAGCGACTGCGCCATCGGCCCGAAGAATCCGTAGGCGACGAAAACGCCGAGGAAGGTGCCGACGAGCGCGCCGCCGATCAGGCCGCCGAGCACGGCGGGCGGCTGGTCGATGGAGCCCATCGTCTTGATGACGCCGAGCACGGCGGCGACGATGCCGAGAGCGGGCGTGCCGTCGGCAAGCGCCTGTATGGCGGAGACGATGCGCTCCTGCTCCTGATGATGGGTTTCGAGTTCCTCGTCCATGAGCGATTCGAGCTCATGCGCGTTCTCGGTGCCGAGCGTGATCATGCGCAGGTAATCGCACATGAACTCGACGGCGTGGTGGTCGGCGGAGAATTTCGGGAACTGGGCGAAGATCGCACTGTCGGCCGGATTCTCGACATGGGCTTCCAGCGCGAGATTGCCCTTGCTCTTGGCGAGCTTGAAGAGCGTGTACTGGAGGCCGAGCAATTCGAGGAAGGCGTCCTTGTCGTAGCGCGAGCCCTTGAAGAGCGTTCCGAAGATGCTGCCGGCCGCCTTGAGGACGGAGGGAGGATTGGCGATGCAGAACGCGCCGAGCGCGGCTCCCAGAATGATGACCGCCTCGAAAGGCTGCCACAGAACTTCCAGGTGGCCGCCCATCGCGGCGTAGCCGCCGAAGACGCTCAACAAAACCACTACGATGCCGACAATGAGCCGCATTTGCCCAAGCACTTTCTTTACGTTAACCCCGGCCGCCCGCCTCGCAGCAAGCCCGCCCCACCAGTTCGGCCATTCTTGGGGCATGGCTCTTAACAGCGGGTTTAACCAAAGACCTGATTGGGCGCTCTGGCGCCGTTTTGCGCGAAATTCCGCCGATTTGCACGGGTGAGTGTTGCGCGCGACGCTGTGCGTGGCTTAAACCGGGCCAACTGATTAAGGATGCGTTGACAAACGACCGTTGGCGGGCCGGGGTCCGCGAGGGAGCAAAGGTCAGATGGGTAGCGAAACGAAGACGGTGACCGAAGGCGGCGCGCATGACGTGCGGAAGTTCCGCAACGCGCTCGGCTGGTTCACGACGGGCGTTGCCGTGGTGACGACATGCGAGGGCGGGGGAACGCCCATCGGCATTACCGTCAATTCGTTTTCATCCGTTTCGCTCGATCCGCCGCTCGTGCTCTGGTGCCTCGACAAGCAGTCGGACACGCTTGCCGTTTTCGAGAAGGCGACGCATTTCACCGTCAACGTGCTGCGCGAGGAACACCAGGAGGTGTCGTCCCGGCTCGCCAAGAAGGGCGACCACAGTCTTGAAGGTGTCGACCTCATCCACTGCGAGAGCGGCACACCGGCGCTGAAGGAAGCGCTTGCGCACTTCGAATGCGAAATCGAGGCGCGGCACGACGCGGGCGACCATGTCATCATGGTCGGGCGCGTGCTCAAGTTCGACTTTGTGGAAGAGGGGCGTCCGCTGCTTTACCACCGTGGCGCCTATCAGTTCCTGCCGCCGGTCGGCTAGCTCAGGGTTTCCCCCGACCCCTTTTCCCGGGCATCGAGCGCCAGCAGATTGTCGTGCATCCGCTGCATGCATTTCAGCATGGTGAGGTAGTCCTTCTCGTCGATGCCGGAGATCGCCGCGCCGTGGATTGCGGCGTAGTGGTCGCGGCCGATATGCTTCTGGGCATGAAGAAGCGGCGTGAGCGTGATGCATTTGGCGCGGCCGTCGCTCGGGTGCGTCCGGCGCTCGACGAGGCCAAGCGCTTCCAGCTCACCGACATAGATGCCGACCGACACCTTGTGTATGGCGAGCGCGTTCGCGAGCTCCGTCTGCGTCTGGCCGTCCTTCTCCAGAAGCTCGATGACGATGCGGGTCTGGTTGCGGGTTAGACCGGTGCGCCGGTCGTAGATCGTCGCGAGCATCGTGCCGAGCTCGGTGATCGTCCTGACGAAATTTTCCGGCGAAAGCGGATCGCCCAGAGAGGGATCCGTATCCGTATCCGTGGCCGTTGCGTTATTGTTCTTGGCCATTCCCACCTATCCCCGGCATCGGCTTCGGCCTGACGCCGAAACGCTCAGATTAAGGGTATCAAGGCAGCATCAAGATGCAATTTGACGCCGTCGACAAAATTACGCGTTTGCGACGCTCGAACCGCTTGACGTTCACGCGCCGCGATGATTTCGTAAATGCACTTTACTAAAAACGCGTCTGCCGGTCACCCAAAAAACGGGATTCGGCAAGGGTGGTTGTCGGGAGCAGCCGGGCGCAGGGGAGCTTAGTCGGGAGGAGTAGAGATGCCGGAAGAGAATCCTGCGGCGGAAGCCGCCGAAAGCGCAACGGATGCGGCCAACGGGGCCGCCGAAGGCGCCGGCGGAGGAGCCGAGGGGGCGGGCGATACCGCGGCGGGTGCGGCAGATATCCTGGCGCAGTCGGGAGGCGGGGACGCCTGGTACTCGATCGCGTCGTTGCTCGACAAGGGCGGTCCGATCGTCGCGATCCTGCTGGTCCTGTCGGTAATTTCGGCAGCCGTGATCCTGCTCAAGATATTCCAGTTCTGGTCGGCGGGCCTTTCCAAGCGCAGCTTCGTCGATCCGGCCGTCGACAAGGTCGAGGCGGGCGATCTCAGCGGCGCGCTCGAGATTCTGAAGAAGCAGAAGACGCCACTTGCCCGGGCGATGGCGGCGGGCGTACGCGCAAAGATGCGCGGCGATCTGCGCGACGAAGACGTGGCCGCGGAAATCTCGCGCGTCGGGACAATGGAAATCGGATCGCTGCAGCGCTATCTGCGCTGGCTCGAAGTGATCGGCAACATCTCGCCGCTGCTCGGCCTGCTCGGCACGGTGATCGGCATGATCAATGCCTTCCAGAGCCTGGAGGCGGCAGGAACGCAGGTCGACCCGGCGCTTCTTTCGGGCGGCATCTGGGTGGCACTGCTGACGACGGCGGTGGGTCTCATCGTGGCGCTGCCGGCGATCACGGCGCTCAATCTCTTCGAGGGCAAGATCGACCAGGTACGGCTGTCGATGAGGGATGCAGCGGCGCGTGTGATCGCGGCGCTGCATGTGCGGCCGGGATCGGTGCAGTCCAGAGCAGCGCAGTAGCGCGTCGGAGGCTCCGGAGATGTTCGAAGAACCCGTCCGCCGCAGAGGGATGGCCAGCCTGACGCCGCTGATCGACGTGGTGTTCCTGCTGCTCATCTTTTTCATGCTGACGACATCTTTCCTGCAGACGCAGTCGCTGTCGGTGGTGACGCCCGCGCCGAGCGCGGAGGATCTGCCGAAGGACGCACGGGTGGTCGAGATCTGGCTGCTCGGGAACGGTACGCTCGCGATCGACGGGAAGCCGGTCGAGCGTGCAACGCTGACAGAGGCTCTCAACACCGCCATCGGCGAGCGAACGGACCTGACCGTCACGATCCTCGCGGAGAAGGGGTCGAGGACGCAGGCGCTGGTTGCGGCCGTGGAGGCGGCTCGGCAGTCGGGCGCGAAGAGCGTCGGCACCGCACGGGTGGAGAAGATCGCGCGATGATCGAGTTCGACGAAGAACAACCGAGAAAGCAGTTCGAGACGCTGGTGCCGCTCATCAATGTGGTGTTCCTGCTGCTGATCTTCTTCCTGCTCGCCGGCACGATGCAGCCGGCGGAGAACGTCGCCGTGTCGCTGCCGGAAGGCGCGCTCAATGACAGGGAGCGCGAGGTGCCGACGACACTGATCGTGGAGGCCGACGGGTTCGTGTGGCTCGGCGACCGGCCGACGGACGCGAAATTCGCGGGCAAACTGGTCGAGCAGTATCTGAGCGAGGAGGGAACGAAGCGCGTTGCGATCAAGGCGGATGCGGATGCGCCCGCCGAAGCGGTGCTCGAACTCATGGAAGGCTTGCGCGAAGCGGGCGTGGAACAGGTGACGATCATGACCGAGCGGAGTGGGTCATGAGCATGGCGGCGACCATGCCCGAAAACGGCGGGGGGGAACCGCGCGAGTTCCGGCTACGCAATTTCATCATCGCATCCGTGGTGCTTCACGGGCTGCTGTTCCTTTCGGCGTTTCTGACATTCGGCGGGATTTTCGGCGGACCTGGGCCGGGCGGCGGCGAGGCGGTGACGTTCCAGCTCGCGGCGGGCTCTGCCAACGACCGCTATGCGGCGCCGCCAAAGCCGGTGGAAGAACCGAAGCCGGAAGTGAAACCCGAACCACCGAAGCCGCCGGAGCCGAAGCCGGAGACGGCGGTGCGGAAGGCGGCGAAACCGATTCCGCCGCCGGAGGAAATTCCCGAACCGACGCCTGAGCCCGTCGAACAGGCCTCGAGCGCGGGCGGCGGCACGCAAGGCGGGCAGGCCGGCGGCGCGGGTGGCGACGCGGAAGAAACGATCCTCAACAAGAAGGGCAACTCGCTTACCGCAGGGCAGATCCGCGCGCAGATGACGGGCAAGACCTTTCACCTCGAAATGGGGCGGATCGAACTTGAGGGTGGCAGCAGGCTCATCAACACGATCATCGAGCTTCATGCCGACGGAACGACGGATGTGGAACTCATCCAGTATTTCCATCAGACCTATCATCGCGGATCGTCGTCCACGCGAAGCCGTGACGGTGACGGCACGTGGTGGATCGAGGGCAATCGCTGGTGCCATAAGTCGGACGAAATCCAGTACGGCACCACGGACTGCTACGACATGACGAAAGAAGGCAGTATCGTGCGGCTCTATTACGGGCCCTGCACGAACATGTCCTCGCAGCTCTGCAAGACAGGCCGCATCGCCGCCGAAGGCGAGATTCGCTAGGCCTCTTTGCCCTTTGTGCGTTTGGCCTGTTAGATAGGCCCGTCAAAGCGCGAGGAGAGGCCATGAGCAAAGTCACCTTCATCGGGCTCGGCGTGATGGGATATCCGATGGCCGGACATCTCGCCAGAGCCGGGCACGACGTCACCGTCTATAACCGCACCGCCGCAAAGGCGGATGCCTGGGTGAAACAGCATGGCGGCCGTGCTGCGCCGACGCCGCAGGAAGCGGCGGCCGGTGCGGAGATCGTGTTCGCCTGCGTCGGCAATGACGACGACCTGCGCGAAGTGACGGCGGGCGAGAACGGCGCGTTTCACAGCATGGGCAAGGGGACGATCTTCGTCGACCACACGACGGCATCGGCGGCCGTGGCGCGCGATCTTTGCGAGGAGGCAAAGGCGCGCGGCATTTCCTTCATCGATGCCCCGGTATCGGGCGGACAGGCAGGCGCGGAAAACGGCGTGCTGACCGTGATGGCGGGCGGCGACGAGGCGGCCTTCGCGACGGCGAAAACTGCGATCGATGCCTATGCGCGGATGGCGAAGCTGCTCGGGCCGTCGGGCGCGGGGCAGCTCACCAAGATGGTGAACCAGATCTGCATTGCCGGGCTCGTCGAAGGGCTTGCCGAAGGGCTCCACTTCGCGAAGAAGGCAGGGCTCGACGCCGAAGCGGTGATCGAGACGATTTCCAAGGGCGCGGCGCAAAGCTGGCAGATGGAAAATCGTTACAAGACGATGATAGAGGGCAAGTTCGATTTCGGCTTCGCGGTCGACTGGATGCGCAAGGACCTCGCCATCTGCCTCGACGAGGCACGGCGAAATGGCGCGCATCTGCCGGTGACGGCGGCAGTCGACCAGTTCTATTCGGAAGTACAGGCCATGGGCGGGCGGCGCTGGGACACATCGAGTCTCATCGCAAGATTGGAGAAGACATGACCACACCAGCCCGACAGTTGCGTTTCTCTTCCGTAGCCGACGTGATCCAGCGGCTCAATCCTTCCTATCCGGTGTTCTGCGTCTTTCCGGACATTCTGCGCGCGCGGGCGAAGACGTTCGTGGAAGGCTTTCCGGGCACCATTCTCTATGCGACGAAGTGCAATCCGCATCCCTATGTGCTGAAAGCGCTCGCGGAGGGTGGCATCGAGCATTTCGATACGGCGTCGATTTCCGAAATCGCGAATGTGACGGAGCTGATGCCGGACGCGCATTGCTATTTGAACCATCCGGTGAAAGGGCGGGGCGCTCTGGAAGCGGCGGCGGATGTCTACGGGATCACCGATTATGTGGTCGACCACGTGGACGAGCTCGACAAGGTGATCTCGATCGCGGGCACCGACATCACCATCGAGGTGCGGATCGCGACGCCGAAAGGAAAGGCGGTCTACGACCTTTCGGCAAAGTTCGGCGCGCCGCCCGATGAAGCAGTGGCGCTTCTGAAGGAGGCGCGGAAACGCGGCTGCCGGACGGCGCTTGCGTTCCATGTCGGCAGCCAGTGCCTGGACCCGGATGCCTTTCGCGTTGCGATGGAACTGGCGGTGAAAGTCGCGGACAAGGCCGGTGTGCCGCTCGAATATCTCGATGTCGGCGGCGGCTTTCCCGCGATCTACAAGATGAACGTGCCGCCGCTCAGGGACTATTTCGAGGTCATCGAGAAGGCAAAAGCCGATCTCGGCATCGGGGTGCCGTTGCTTGCCGAGCCGGGCCGTGCGCTCGTCGCCGACGGTTGCTCCGTGCTGACGCAGGTGCATCTCCGCAAGGGCGACGATCTCTACATCAATGACGGCATCTATGGATGTCTTTCCGAAATCCGGGACGGCGATCTCGATCCGCCGGTGCGTGCGGTTTCACGCTCGGGAGAAGCCGTCAGTGGCGATAGCAGGCCGTTCCGCATCTTCGGGCCGACCTGCGACAGCCTCGATGTGCTGAAGCTCCCCTTCCACCTGCCCGAAGATATCGGGGAGGGGGACTGGATCGAATTCGGGCTGATGGGGGCCTATTCGATCGGGATGCAGACCGGCTTCAACGGATTTGTCACGGATACCATCGTGCGCATCGACGGAATGCACGAGGACTTCGTTTTCTGACGAGCCGCTTTTTCCTTACCGATAATTCGTTTTTGATCCAGAACGATTTCTTCCGTTCACGGAGCGTTCTCAAATTAAGGTTGACGTCGATGTTAACATCGATAACATGCTAATTATTGAGACAAACCGGGAACGGGTTACGGAGATGCGGGCGAAGCTGAGGGGGCAGAAGACAAGCTATCATCACGGAGACCTCAGGCATGGATTGATGGAAGCGGCGATGACGCTGATCGATATTCGCGGGCGGCACGCGCTAACCATGCGGGAGGCGGCGCGGCGGGCGGGCGTTTCGGAAGCGGCGCCTTATCGTCATTTCGCGAACCTCGATGAATTGCTGGGGGCTGTCGCCATCGAAGGCTACGAGATGCTGCTGGCGGACCTCGAAGCGGTGAGCAGCATGAAAGCGCTGCGTGAGACCTATCTCGCCTTCGCTGCGGATTTCCCCGGACGTTACGAACTGATGTTCGGAAAGCTCGGCGACCGGAAGAGCGCAACGAGACGCAAGCATCTGGTGCAGGAACTGGCAGACATGATGGAGAAGGCAGGCGGACTCGCGCCGCTTCACGGCGAGGCGTCGCTCAGGCTTGCAGGGCTTGCGGTCTAGCCTTTGGTCAGCAGTTTCGCCGCGTCGAGCGCGAAATAGGTGAGGACACCATCGGCGCCTGCGCGCTTGAAGGCGGTCAGGCTTTCAAGGATCACCCGGTCCCGGTCGAACCAGCCACGCTCGATGGCGCCCGCGATCATCGAATATTCGCCGGACACCTGATAGGCGAAGGTCGGCATGCCGAATTCCGCCTTCACGCGCGTCACGATATCGAGATAGGGAAGGCCCGGCTTCACCATCACCATGTCCGCGCCTTCGGCGATGTCGAGAGCGACTTCACGCAGCGCCTCGTCGCCGTTTGCCGGGTCCATCTGGTAGGTGCGCTTGTCGCCCTTCAGGGCGCCGGACGAACCGATGGCGTCGCGGAAGGGGCCGTAGAAGGCCGATGCATATTTTGCGGCATAGGACATGATCTGGGTGTCCTTGCGGCCCGCGTCTTCGAGTCCGGCGCGGATCGCGCCGACACGGCCGTCCATCATGTCGGAAGGCGCGATGATGTCGCAGCCCGCTTCAACCTGCACGAGCGCCTGCTTCACCAGCGCCTCGAGCGTTTCGTCGTTGAGAATTGTGTCGTCGGACAACAGCCCGTCATGGCCGTGGCTCGTGTAGGGATCGAGCGCGACGTCGCAGAGGACGCCGATATTCGGAACCGCCGCCTTGATCGCCCGTGTGGCGCGACAGACGAGATTGTCGGGATCGTGAGCCAGCGAGCCGGTGGGATCGCGCTTCTCGGCAGGTGTGTAGGGAAAGAGGGCGATGACCGGGATGCCGAAGGAAGCGGCTTCTTCTGCGGAGCGCACCGCCTCGTCGACACTCAGCCGGTCGACGCCCGGCATGGTGGAGACGGGCTCGCGCTTGTTCTCGCCGTCGACGAGAAAAAGCGGCCAGAGCAGGTCGTTCACGGAAAGATCGTTCTCGGCGACGAGACGCCGCGACCAGTCCGCCTTGCGGTTCCGGCGCATGCGGGTCGATGGGAAGGCGGGGGCGGCTTTTCGGTCTGTCATGCGCCACACTCATAGCGCCTGGAAAGAAAGGGTGCAATCTGGCTGCTTGCCGCAGTGCCGCAGCGTTAGCCCGCCTGCGGCACGGCACTTCGTTGACAGGTTAACGGGCGGCCAGTATCACCGCTGAAAAGGCCTTCGGGCCATTCCCGGGAGGAACATTTCCATGCGCTTCGAGCTCAGCGAAGAGCAGCAGGCATTCCAGGACGTCGCGCGGAACTTCGCGGCGGAGGAACTGGCCCCTCATGCCGCCGACTGGGACCGGGATGCGGTTTTCCCCGTGGAGACGATGCGCAAGGCAGCGGCACTCGGCTTTGCCGGCATCTATGTGCAAGAGGATGTCGGCGGATCGGCGCTGACGCGGCTCGATGCGGCGCTGATCTTCGAGGCGCTGTCTGAAGGTTGCACCTCCACAGCGGCGTTCATGTCGATCCACAACATGGCATCGTGGATGATCGACCGTTTCGGCAATGAAGAGCAGCGGCAGAAATGGCTGCCGAAACTGACGCCGATGGACCTCATTGCGAGCTATTGCCTGACCGAGCCGTCGAGCGGATCGGACGCGGCATCGCTGAAGACGAAGGCGGTGAAGGACGGCGATCACTACGTGCTGAACGGATCGAAGGCTTTCATCTCGGGCGCCGGCACGTCGGACATTTATGTCTGCATGGTCCGTACCGGCGACGCGGGAGCAAAGGGCGTTTCCTGCCTTGTCGTCGAGAAGGGAACGCCGGGACTTTCGTTCGGTGCGCCGGAGCGGAAGATGGGCTGGAACAGCCAGCCGACGGCGCAGGTGAACTTCGAAGATGCCCGTGTGCCGGTCGCGAACCGCATCGGCGAAGAGGGCGAAGGCTTCAAGATCGCGATGATGGGGCTCGACGGCGGACGGCTCAATATCGGGGCCTGCTCTCTCGGCACGGCGACGGCTGCGCTGAAGCGGGCCAAGGAGTATGCCGGCGAGCGCGAGCAGTTCGGCAAGAAGCTCGCGCAGTTCCAGGCCTTGCAGTTCAAGCTCGCGGACATGGCGACGGAACTCGAAGCGGCGAAGCTCATGATCTACCAGGCGGCGGCGAAGGTCGACGCGAAGACGCCGGACGCGACGATGCATGCGGCGATGGCGAAGCGCTTTGCGACGGATGCGGGCTTCAATGTCATCAACGAGGCGCTGCAGATCCACGGCGGCTATGGCTACCTCAAGGATTTTCCGTTGGAGCGGCATCTGCGCGATGCCCGCGTGCACCAGATTCTCGAAGGCACGAACGAGATCATGCGCGTCATCATCGCCCGGGAATTTCTGAAGGATTGAAAGAGGCACGATGAGCGAGGAAGCCGAAGTCCTGTTCGAAAAGCGTGGCGCGGCGGGCGTCATCACGCTGAACCGGCCGAAGGCGCTGAACGCGCTGACGCTCGGCATGGTCCGGCTGATCCATCCGAAGCTCAGGGAATGGGCGGAGGATGCAAGCGTCGAGTGCGTGATCGTGGAAGGAGCGGGCGAGAAAGCCTTCTGCGCCGGCGGCGACATTCGCGCGCTCTACGACTGGGGGCAGACGGGCGACAAGACGGCCATCGACTTCTGGCGCGAAGAATATCAGCTCAATACGTTCATCAAACGCTATCCGAAGCCCTATGTCGCGCTGATGGACGGGATCAACATGGGGGGCGGCGTCGGGCTCTCGGTGCATGGATCGCATCGTGTGGCGACGGAGCGGCTCACCTTCGCGATGCCGGAGACGGGGATCGGGCTCTTTCCGGATGTGGGCGGCACCTATTTCCTGCCGCGCGCGCCGGGCGAGACGGGCATGTATCTCGCGCTCACAGGCGCGCGGCTCAAGGCGGCGGACGCGATCTATGTCGGGATCGCGGATGCGTATGTGCCGTCCGAACGGCTGGAGACGCTGAAGGACAGGCTGGCGGGGGGCATGCCGGTGCGCGAGGCGCTGGCGGAAGTTGCGGAAGAAGAAGGACCCGCGCCGCTTGCCTCGATGCAGGCCGAGATCGGCGCGCATTTTTCGGGCGGAGCGGTCAGCGACATTCTCTCATCGCTGCGTGCAGACGGCAGCGAGTGGGCGGAGAAGACTGCCGACACGATCGAGACGAAGTCGCCGATCTCGACGCTGGTCGCCTACCGGCAGGTACGTGAGGGCGCGGCGCTCGGCTTCGAGGACTGCATGCGGCTCGAATTCCGCCTCATCAACCGGTTCGCGGCGGGGCATGATTTCTATGAGGGCGTGCGGGCGGTGGTGATCGACAAGGACCAGGCGCCGAAATGGAAGCCCGCGACCATTGCGGATGTGAGCACGGACGAGGTCGAGCACTATTTCGCGCCGCTCGGAGACAATGAAATAACCTTCGGCTGAGAAGGTCGTCAGGGAGGACAATATGTCGGCAATCGGATTTATCGGGCTCGGCAATATGGGCGGGCCGATGGCGCGGAACCTCCTGAAGGCGGGACACGCGCTGAAAGTGTTCGACCTGTCGGCGACGGCGGTCGACGGGCTCGTCGAAGCAGGCGCGGCGAAAGCAGCGAGCGCGAGCGATGCGGCGGCAGATGTCGAGTTCGTCGTGACGATGCTGCCGGCGGGCGAGCATGTGCGTTCCGTCTATCTCGGGACAAGCGGTCTCCTCGCCTCGGCGGCGAAGGGGACGCTCTTCATCGACAGCTCGACCATCGACATTCCATCCGCGCGCGAAACCATCGCTGCGGCGGAGAAGGCCGGCATGATGATGCTCGACGCGCCGGTGTCGGGCGGCGTCGGCGGTGCGGAAGCGGGCACGCTTACCTTCATGGTGGGCGGCGCGGATGATGCCTTTGCGAAGGCGAAGCCCATCCTCGAAAAGATGGGCAAGAACATCTTCCATGCAGGCGCAGCGGGGAACGGGCAGGTCGCCAAGGTCTGCAACAACATGATCCTCGGCATTTCGATGATCGGCGTTTCGGAGGCTTTCGTGCTCGGCGAGAAGCTCGGCCTCGACGCGCAGACGCTGTTCGACATCTCGTCGACCGCGTCCGGCCAGTGCTGGTCGATGACATCCTACTGTCCGGTGCCCGGTCCGGTGCCGGCATCGCCTGCGAATCGCAACTACAAGCCGGGCTTCACGGCGGGGATGATGCTGAAGGACCTCAGACTTGCGCAGGATGCGTCCAAAACGGCGCGTTCTCCGATCCCGCTCGGCGCGCAGGCGGCGCAGCTCTATGCGCTCATGGAGGCCGCAGGCGAGGAAAACATCGACTTTTCCGGAGTCATCCGCCTGATCCGCGGTGAAATATAGTCTTAATCATATTCGCCTCAGCCTGGCGCCAAGGCGGCGGGTTTAATGCCTCGTTAGGACGGCACCCTCTATGGTTCGCAATTGCGGGACAGGACGTTCCGTGTGTGCGAACCGGTGCGAGTCAGAGGCCAAACCCATGGGTATGACCAACGTCAAAAGCGAGCCGATTGTTGGGGATCAGAAGGATCCAGGCCGCAAAGAAGCTTATCTCGAAACGCTGACCTATGTGGAACGCCTCCACAGGCGGCTGCTCGATGTCATCAAGGACGAGCTGGATCGAATCCGCTGTTCCGAAATCAACAGCGTGCAGGCGCTGTTGCTGTTCAATATCGGCGATTCGGAAATGACCGCCGGCGAACTCCGGACGCGCGGTCACTATCTCGGCTCCAACGTCTCCTACAACCTCAAGAAGCTGGTCGAAGCGGGCTATATCCATCACCAGCGCTCGCGTTCGGACCGCCGCTCGGTTCGCGTTCGTCTGACGGAAAAGGGGCGGGCGATCTGTGCGATGATCGACGACGTCTACAACAAGCATTGCGCCATGCTTGGTGAGGTCGGCGATATCTCGGTCGAAGAATTGCGGCAGGCAAACGCCACGCTGTTCAAGCTCGAGCGCTTCTGGACCGACCAGATCCGTTACCGGCTCTGATTTTCCCTAATCCCGGCATGGGCTGGTCCTGCGCGATCGCGCGGGCCGCCTCGCCGTGTCCGGAGGTCCGCAGCACGGGAGTTGCAGATTCATCACTGAATGAGGGCCGTCTGACCTATTCCGGGCCAGGCGGCGCCGATATTGGCTCTTGATGCGACACAATTCATGGCAAGCTGCGACAACAGGCAGGATGGCGTGCGGCTTTTGTCCCGAAATGGTAAACGGGATGCGCAGGCCCATGCTGGTGCCTGTGCCGGCGGGGCTGCCGGTGGATTGGAACGGGGCAAGGTGACCGGAAGATTCCTTAAATTCGTTGCGGCGGGGCTTGCGCTTCAGGCAGTGCTTCTTGGCGCGCCGACGGGCCTTGCGCCGGCGCGCGCGGAGACGGCGACCCATTACAGTCAGGACCAGACGCACTGGGTCGATCCCTGGCAGGCGTCGGGCGACCAGCAGGCGGCCCAAAGCGAGGTGCCGCTCAGGGTCGCGACCGTTCCGACGCTCAGCGAATCGACGATGGTGCCGGTCGGCCGGGCGATCCTCAAATATCGCGAAATCGCGGCCTGGGGCGGCTGGGGCCATGTTGCCTCGGGCGAGCGGCTTGAAATCGGCGTCCGCGATCCGCGCGTGGCGCAGGTGCGCGAGCGGCTGGTCGCAACGGGCGATATGGGCCCGGCGCCCGGCGATGCCTATCTCTATGACGAGCAGGTGGCGGAAGCGGTGCGCCGTTTCCAGACGCGCAACGGACTGGACCCGGACGGGGTCGTGGGCCGGCGGACCGTCGCGGCGATGAACGTGCCGGTGCAGACGCGCATCCGCCAACTCGAGATCAATCTGCGCCGCATCGCGGAGATCGCTCCTGCCACCGCCACGGAGCGGCGCTACATCTTCGTCAACATCGCGGGCCAGGAAGTCGAAGCGGTGAACAATGGCGTGGTGGAGTTCCACGAACGCGTCATCGTCGGCAAGCTGAGCCGCCAGACGCCGGAAATCACGAGCAAAGTCACGTCGGTGACGTTCAATCCCTACTGGTACGTGCCGAAATCGATTGCGATGGCGGACATGCTGCCGAAGGTCCGTTCGAACCCCGGCTACCTGAAGCGGCAGGGCATTCGCGTCATGCAGGGCTGGGGCGACAATATCCGCGAACTCGACCCTGCGCAGATCGACTGGTCAAACCCGCGCATCAACGAAGCCTATTATCTCAGACAGGATCCGGGCCCGTGGAACTCGCTTGGTTCGCTCAAGATCAACTTCCCGAACAGCGATGCGATCTTCCTGCATGATACGCCGACCAAGACGCTGTTCGGCCGGCAGGCGCGCAATTTCAGCTCGGGCTGCGTTCGCGTGCAGGACGTGCGCGGCCTCGTCACATGGCTGATGCAGGGTGACAGCGCGAAGTGGGATGCGGCGCGCGTGGAGCGCGCGGTCGCCTCGGGTCAGTACAGGAACGTCACGCTCGCCACGCCGGTTCCGATCTACATCACCTATCTCACCGCCTGGGTCGACGGTTCCGGCGTCGTACATTTCCGCGACGATGTGTATGATCGCGATGGAAGCGTGAACACGAGCGCACTCGAAAACTAGAAGCGCGGCAGGCGAGGCGGATGCGCCCGGCAAAATATCCCTATCTTGAACATGACGGGCTGCTGGCCTTTGCGCATCGCGGCGGCGCGGGCGCTTGGCCGGAGAACACGATGCCCGCCTTCCAGGGGGCGGTCGATCTCGGCTATCGCTATATCGAGACCGATGTGCATGCGACACGCGACGGCGTGCTGCTGGCGTTCCACGACGACAAGCTCGACCGCGTGACCGACATGCAGGGCACGATCGCCGAGATGGACTATGCCGAGGTCAGGAAGGCGCGGATCGCAGGCACGGAGCCCATTCCGTTGATGGCGGAGCTGCTTTCCACCTGGCCCGACATCCGGATCAACATCGATCCCAAGCGCGACAATGCCGCCGCGCCGCTCATCCGGCTGCTGCGGGACTCCGGCGCCGTGGAACGGGTTTGCGTTACCGCCTTTTCGGGACCGCGCACCGCGGGGATCAGGGACGCTCTCGGAGCAAAGCTCTGCACGGGCATGGGACCGCTGTCCACGGCGCGACTGCGGTTTTCGAGCTGGTTGGGTGCGGCCGGCGGTCTTCTCGGCGGGTTCGTGGAGGGCTGCGCTCAGATACCCACGGAGCAATACGGCATTCCACTGGTCGACCAGGCATTGATCGACAGGGCACACGAAATGAACCTTCAGGTCCATGTATGGACCATCGACGAGGAGGCGGAAATGCGCCGCCTGATCGATCTCGGCGTCGACGGCATCATGACGGACGATCCGGCCCTCCTGAGAACGGTTCTGACCGAAAAAGGCCTTTGGGCCTCGTAGGCCGGCCACGCCAAGCCCATGTCTTTTCTGCGACAATTCGCTTATGGCCGGGCTGCGGGCAGAGGCTAAGGTATGCTAGATTAAGGGAGCAAAGGCCGGGCCGGAGTAGCGGCGCCGCCGGGACGGGAAGGCCATGGATTACACGCGCAAACTCAGCGATGCACTTCGCGCCGTAAAGGACGAGGGACGCTACCGCGTCTTCGCCGACATCGTGCGCCATCGTGGGTCGTTCCCCCGCGCGACATTCCACACGCCGGAGGGGACGCGGGATATCGTCGTGTGGTGTTCCAACGATTATCTCGGCATGGGTCAGCATCCGGCCGTCGTGGAAGCGATGCATCGCGCCATCGACGAGGTGGGTGCGGGTTCGGGCGGTACGCGCAACATTTCCGGCACGACGCATTACCATGTCGAACTCGAGCGCGAACTTGCCGATCTTCATGGCAAGGAAGCGGCACTGCTTTTCACGTCAGGCTATGCGGCAAACGATGCGACGCTATCGACACTGGCGCGCATCCTGGGCGACTGCGTCATCATCTCGGACGAGATGAACCATGCGTCCATGATCGAAGGGATCAGGCGCGGGCGCGGACCGAAGAGGTTGTGGCGTCACAACGATCTCGCGCATCTCGAGGAACTGCTGAGGGAACTCGATCCCGAGCAGCCGAAAATCGTCGCCTTCGAATCCGTCTACTCGATGGACGGGGACATCGCTCCCATCGGCGAGATTTGCGACCTTGCGCGGAAATACGGTGCGCTGACCTATCTCGATGAGGTCCATGCGGTCGGTCTGTACGGACCTCGCGGCGGCGGGATTGCAGAGCGCGATGACGTCCTAGACAAGGTCGATATCATCGAAGGAACGCTTGCCAAGGGGTTTGGTGTGATGGGCGGCTACATCGCCGCTTCCGCGGACCTCGTTGATGTGGTGCGCTCCTATGCGCCTGGGTTCATTTTTTCGACTTCGCTCGCGCCGGTGCTCGTCGCGGGCGTGCTTGCCGCGGTTCGTCATCTCAAGACGAGCAGTGCCGAGCGCGAAAAGCATCAGGAAAGGGCGGCGACGCTTCGGCAGATGATGGCCGATGCCGGCCTGCCGGTGATGTGGTGCGAGAGCCATATCGTGCCTGTGATGGTCGGCGATCCCGTGGTCTGCAAGCAGGCCAGCGATGAATTGCTTGCCGACTACGGCATATATGTTCAGCCGATCAACTACCCGACCGTTCCGCGGGGTACGGAACGCCTGCGCTTCACGCCGTGTCCTGTGCATACGGACGAGATGATGCGCGACCTGGTGACGGCGCTCGATCAAGTCTGGACGCGCCGCAAGATCCGGCGTGCCGCCTGACGGCCCGCAAAAGGGCAACTCCGGCGGAAACGCCGGGGGACGCGAAATTATTTTCGAATATCATCCGGTCGGCATCAGCGTCAAAGTGACAGCGGTCGACGTGGAGACGGGGCTGGAGGTATCGGTGGTCGGGCCGTCCAGCGCTGCGCGTTCGGAACTTGAACGGGTGGCCGTCAACAAGCTCAGATACATGCTCGCGCGGCAGAAGTCCGGCGGCGGGAAGGATGAACCGGATCCCGAAGGCGGAACGGGAGGCGGAATTCTGGTCTGAGGCGATTACTTCTTGCGGCGCCCGCGGGCAGGGGCGGAGCCGGCGCGGCCGAGGCCGATCTGCTTGGCGAGTTTGGAGCGCTGCGCCGCATAGTTCGGCGCCACCATCGGATAGTCGTGGGGCAGGTTCCAGCGGGCGCGGTATTCTTCCGGCGTCAGCCCGTATTGCGAGCGCAGATAGCGCTTCAGCATTTTCAGTTTCTTGCCGTCTTCAAGGCAGACGATGTAGTCGGGCGTGACGGACTTCTTGACTGGCACTGCCGGCGCCAGGTCGACGTCTGCCGCGGTGTTGTTCTGGTCAAGGCCTGTAAGTGTCGAGTGAACGGTCCGGATCATTCCCGGAAGATCGTTTGCCGCTATAGCGTTGTTGCTGACATAGGCTGCGACTATTTCAGTCGTCAGACGCATTATCTCTGTCGTTTCAGCAGAAACGGAAGATTTAATCTCATTCATTACGGCGACTTGCCTTGCTCCAGAAAGCGCCGCCGGCCGGCGGGGCTGAATTAGTGCGATCTTCTAGCGCGATTTAACTCTTCTTATCAAGGGTCTCAAGATTATCCCCTAGGTCGAGACATGTCTAAACCTAGTGCTTTTAAGGTGAATCATTGGCTCACAGTACAGGTTAATAGAGAATCAACTTAGGTTCACAAGTAAACTGGCTATTTCTAGTCAATCTTACATCAGACTCACACAAGTTTGTTTCTCAGACCTGAAAGGACGCGCATGACGCGGGCGAGTGCTTGCCGTTCCGCCGACGGCCGGAAGACGGCCGGTATTGTCCGAAGGTTTGTGGCAAATTGGCGATGCCCGACGAGATGTGGTATTACGCCGGTTCGCAACCGGGCGACCGTCAACACGGTCATGGCGCGCGCATGGCGTCGCGACGTAACCGGTTTGCGGTCCCGAAAGAATTCGAATTGAAATGAAAAGGTAAGTTTATGTCTTTGAGCGATGCCGCTGCCGGACGAGGCACCTTCGCCGGCTTCTTCACGGACGGGTTGGCTGAAAGCGACCCCGATATCCTGGAAGCCATTGAGAAGGAACTCGGGCGTCAGCAGAACGAGATCGAGCTGATCGCCTCCGAAAACATCGTATCCCGCGCCGTGCTCGAGGCGCAGGGCTCGATCATGACGAACAAGTACGCGGAAGGCTATCCGGGCAAGCGCTACTACGGAGGCTGCGAGTTCGTCGACATCGCGGAAAATCTGGCCATCGAACGGGCGAAGAAACTCTTCGACTGTTCCTACGCAAATGTGCAGCCCAATTCCGGATCGCAGGCGAACCAGGGCGTGATGATGGCGCTGCTGAAGCCCGGCGATACGATCATGGGCATGAGCCTTGCCGCCGGCGGCCACCTTACGCATGGCGCCGCTCCCAACCAGTCCGGCAAATGGTTCAACGCGATCCAGTACGGGGTGCGCCAGCAGGATCACCTGATCGACATGGACGAAGTCGCGAGCCTCGCCAGGCAGCACAAGCCCAAGATGATCATTGCAGGCGGTTCGGCTTATCCGCGCGTCATCGACTTCAAGGCGTTTCGCGAGATCGCCGACAGCGTCGGTGCGCTCTTCATGGTGGACATGGCGCATTTCGCCGGGCTCGTCGCGGGCGGTGCCCATCCGAGCCCGCTGCCGCATGCCGATGTCGTCACCACGACGACGCACAAGACGCTTCGCGGTCCGCGCGGCGGCATGATCCTCTCCAACAATGAGGACATCGGCAAGAAGATCAATTCGGCAATCTTCCCTGGTATTCAGGGCGGGCCGCTGATGCATGTCATCGCCGGCAAGGCGGTCGCATTCGGCGAGGCGTTGCGTCCCGACTTCAAGGACTATGCAAAGTCCATCGTGGATAATGCGCGCACGCTTGCCTCCACGCTGGCGGACTCGGGCCTTGCCATCGTGTCGGGTGGCACGGATACGCATCTGATGCTGGTGGACCTTCGGCCGAAGAAGCTGACGGGCAAGGTGGCCGAAGCTGCGCTGGAGCGTGCCTACATCACCTGCAACAAGAATGGCATTCCGTTCGATCCCGAGAAGCCGATGGTTACGTCGGGCGTGCGGCTCGGCACACCTGCCGGCACGACACGCGGTTTCGGTGTCGCGGAATTCGCACAAGTGGGTAAGCTGATTACCGAAGTGCTGGATGGACTCGTGCGGAACGGTGACGACAAGAATGCGGATGTGGAAGCGGATGTGCGCGGTCGCGTGATCGAGCTTTGCAAGCGTTTTCCGATTTACGGCGGGCCGAAGTAATCCGGCAAAACGGAACCGGCTGACTATTGAGGGGGCTGACAGCGGATGCGTTGTCCATATTGCGGTAACGACGACACCCAGGTGAAGGACTCGCGTCCGACGGAAGACAATACGGCGATCCGCAGGCGGCGCTTCTGCACCGCCTGCGGCGGCCGGTTTACCACGTTCGAACGGGTCCAACTCCGTGAGCTGACGATCATCAAGTCGAGTGGCCGCAGGGTGCCCTTCGACCGCGACAAACTCATGCGTTCCGTGCAAATCGCGATGCGGAAACGCCCTGTTGAGCAGGAACGTGTCGAGCGTATGGTGAGCGGCATCGTCCGGCGGCTCGAGAGCATGGGGGAAAGTGAAATTCCCTCCGCCATGGTCGGCAAGCTGGTCATGGAGGGCTTGAGCTCACTTGATGCCGTCGCTTATGTGCGCTTCGCTTCGGTGTACCGGAATTTCCGTGAAGCGAAGGATTTCGAGGAGTTTCTGGGCGAACTTAGCGGGCCGCTCGGCGGTTCCCTCCGGGACGAGGACGAAGACGACCGCTAGGTGACCGGGCCGCCCTGTTGCGGGCCGGCATGGGCCCCGCCGACAGGAATGAAAATGCGGCCAGACGACATCCGGTTCATGAAGACGGCCCTGACGCTCGCGGCACGCGGGCTTGGTCAGGTTGCGCCCAATCCGACGGTTGGATGCGTGATCGTGCGCGAGGAAGAGGAAGGGCCGCGCATTGTCGGTCGAGGCTGGACACAGCCGGGCGGACGCCCTCACGCCGAGACGGAGGCCCTTGCGCGGGCGGGAGAGCTCGCCAAGGGAGCGACGGCCTATGTGAGTCTCGAGCCCTGCTCTCATCGGGGCAAGACCGGACCTTGCGCCGAGGCGCTGATCAAAGCGGGGATCGCCCGTGTCGTCGGCGCGGTGGCGGACCCCAACCCGGAAGTCGCCGGGCGCGGCTTCGCGATGCTCCAGGCGAAGGGCGTTGAGGTGGTCGAGAATGTCTGCGCCGCTGAAGCCCGCCATCTCAATGCGGGATTCTTCCTGACAATGTCGGAGAACCGGCCCCTCGTTACGCTCAAGATCGCGAGTTCTCTCGACGGGCGGACGGCGACGCATGACGGCCACAGCCAGTGGATCACCGGCGAGGGGGCAAGGGCGCGCGGCCACCTGTTCAGAGCGACGCATGACGCGATCATGGTGGGCAGCGCGACGGCGATCGTGGACGATCCGGAACTTACCTGCCGGTTGCCGGGCCTCGGTGCGCGGTCGCCGATCCGCATCGTGGCCGACGGGCGGCTGCGCCTGCCGTTGACTTCGAAACTCGTGCGCGACGCGAAGAAAGTGCCGCTGTGGCTACTGACGCTTCCGGGCGGAGACGCCAACCGGCGCAAGGCTTTCGAGGAATGTGGTGCTGTGCTGATCGATGTCGAACCTGGCGAGGATGGTGTCATGAGCATGCGCGACGCGCTCGGGGCGCTGTCGGAGAAAGGTGTGACCCGGCTGCTGGTCGAGGGAGGTGCGCGGCTTGCAGCGTCTCTGATGCGGGACAGGCTCGTCGATCGTATCGAATGGTTCCAGGCACCGAAGATCATCGGTGGCGATGGCTATCCTGCAATTGCCGGACTCGGTGTGAAGCATCTGGACGGCGCGCCGGTTTTCGAGCTCCGCGACGTGGTGCAGCTCGGCGAGGACTCGCTCGCGCGCTATGCGAGGGGTGTCTAGTCCATGTTCACCGGAATCATCACGGATGTCGGGCGCATTCGCGGCGTCGAGAAGCGCGGCGATACACGGTTCACCATCGCCACGGCCTATGACGCGGAGGGCATCGACATCGGTGCGTCGATTGCCTGTGCCGGTTGCTGCCTGACGGTGGTTGAAAAGGGCAAGGACGGCGAAGGCGACTGGTTCGCCGTCGACGTCTCGCAGGAGTCGCTCGACTGCACGACGCTCGGGACCTGGGAAGAGGGCACGCGGATCAACCTGGAGAGGGCGCTCAAGGCGGGCGACGAGTTGGGTGGCCATGTCGTGAGCGGCCATGTGGACGGGGTCGGCCGGATTGTCGATATCCGTCCGGAGGGGGACTCGCTGCGTTTCACATTCGAGGCGCCGGAGGGACTCGGCCGGTTCATCGCACCCAAGGGCTCGGTAACGCTGAACGGCACTTCTCTCACCGTAAACGAGGTCGAGGACCCGAAACCCGGCGGAAATGCTGGCGGAACCCGCTTCGGCGTCAACATCATTCCGCACACCCAGGCGGTCACAACCTGGGGGATGGCGAAAGCCGGCGATCCTATTAATCTTGAAATCGACATGCTGGCCCGGTATGTGGCGCGGCTGGTTCAGAAGGACTGAGATCTGTGTACAAGGAATATCTCTCCCCGATAGAGGATGTCATCGAGGACGCCCGTAACGGCAAGATGTTCATCCTCGTCGACGCGGAAGACCGCGAGAACGAGGGCGACCTCGTGATCCCCGCGCAGATGTGTACGCCCGAAGCCGTGAACTTCATGGCGAAGTACGGGCGAGGCCTTATCTGTCTGACGCTGACGAGCGAGCGGGCGAAGCAACTCAATCTACAGCTCATGTCCTCGACCAACCAATCGCGCCACCAGACGGCGTTCACGGTTTCAATCGAGGCCCGCGAAGGTATTTCCACCGGCATCTCCGCGCATGACCGCGCGCATACAGTTTCCGTCGCGATCGATCCGACCAAGGGATCGACGGATATCGTTTCGCCGGGGCACGTCTTTCCGCTTGTGGCGCGCGACGGCGGCGTCCTGGTGCGCGCGGGGCATACGGAATCCGCCGTCGACATTGCTCGGCTGGCGGGGCTTTATCCGGCGGGCGTGATCTGCGAGATCATGAACGATGACGGCACGATGGCGCGGCTTCCCGACCTCGTGCAATTCGCCCAGCTTCACGGTTTGAAGATCGCGACCATCGCGGATCTGATCGCCTATCGCCGGCGCTACGATAACTTCATCCATCGTGCGATCGAAACCGAACTCGATAGTGAGTTCGGTGGCGACTTCAAGATGATGGTTTATCTCAACACCGTCGAATATGCCGAGCATATCGCGCTGGTGAAGGGCGACCTTTCGGGGCCGGATCCGGTTCTCGTGCGCGTGCATGCGATCAATGTCTTCGATGACATTCTGGGTGCGACGGGGCCGCGCTCCGACGTTCTGAAGGACTCGATGCGGATCATTGCCGAGGAGGGGCGTGGCGTGATCGTGCTCATCCGCGATACGACGGCGACGGTGGTGTCGGACATGCTACTCCGCAAAGGCGAGGGTGGCGAGCAGGGCATGCCGAGACGCCTGCGCGAATACGGCGTTGGCGCTCAGATTTTGCTCGATCTAGGTATCCATGACATGGTGCTGCTGTCCGACACTGATCGCAGCATTGTCGGTCTGGAAGGATACGGGTTGCGCGTCGTCGGTCAGCGCCCGCTCTCGAAAGCTGGTGCGTCGGCAAAACCGCGCAGCAAGGAGACGACCTCGTGACCACCACCCAGGCGCATATCCTCATCGTGGAAGCTCGCTTCTATGAGGAACTGGCGGACGAACTGGCGAAGGGCGCGATCGAAGCCATCGAAGCGCGCGGCGCTACATGGCAGCGAGTGGCGGTGCCGGGGGTGCTGGAGCTACCGGCGGCCGTGAAATATGCTCTCGATGCGATGGCGCATGGTGGCTTCACGAAGGCCATTGACGGGTTCGTGACGCTCGGTTGCGTCATTCGCGGAGAGACGACCCATTATGACATTGTTTCGAACGAGTCCGCGCGGGCACTGATGAACATCACGGTGGATCGCTCGCTGGCGCTCGGCAATGGCATACAGACTGTCGAGAACGAGGCACAAGCCTGGGCGCGGGCGAAGAGAGATCAGAAGAACAAGGGCGGCGGTGCCGCCAATGCGTGTCTCGACATGATCGAACTGAAGCGCAAGTTCGGCTCATCGTGAACAGAACGGGGTCTGGCGAGTAAGATGGCGACCGTTCCCAAACAACCGGCATCCGAAGGCGGACTCGATCCGAGCGCCCGCTCGGCGGCGCGGCTTGCCGCGGTGCAGGCGCTTTACCAGATGGACGTCGCCGGCACGCCGCTCGACGATGTGATCGAGGAGTTCATCGAACACAGACTTGGACGCGACATCGAGGGCGTGGAGATCAACGCCGCCGATGCAGCGCATTTCGAGGATGTCGTTCGCGGTGTCGTTCGCGAGCAGCGAGAGCTCGACAAGCAGGTGAACGGTGCGCTCGCACAAGGCTGGTCGCTTGCGCGGATCGACTCAACATTGCGTGCGATCCTGCGCTGCGGGACCTACGAAATTCGCCGCTGCAAGGATATTCCGGTCAAGGTCGTCATCAACGAATATGTAGACGTCGCGCATGCCTTCTTCGAGGGAGATGAGCCCGGCGTCGCAAATGCGGTTCTCGACAGGCTGGGTCGCGAAATCCGGCACGGCACGGGAGCGGATCATGGTGCCGCCGGACAAGGCTGACGGCGGCGGCAAGCGGCCGGGCGAATTCGAACTCATCGAGAAGATCTTTGCGCCGCTGGCGGCGGGTGCCGACGGCGCCTATGCATTGAAGGACGATGCCGCGCTCTATCGTTCCGCGCCGGGCTGCGAAACCGTGCTGACCGTGGACGCCATGATGGCGGGTGTTCATTTCCTGCCGGAGGATCCGCCTGAGAGCGTCGCGCGCAAGCTCCTTCGCGTGAACCTTTCCGACCTGGCGGCGAAGGGCGCGGTGCCAAAGGGGTATCTTCTCACCACCGTCTGGGCCGAAGGAACTTCACTCGAGTGGATCGAGGCGTTTGCCTCGGGCCTCGAGAGCGATCAGGTGCGCTACGGCGTGACCCTCTGGGGAGGCGATACGGTGAAGACGCCCGGTCCGCTCACCCTGTCGCTGACCGCCATCGGAGAAGTTGCCGAAGGCCAGATGATTCGCCGCGGCGGGGCGCGGCCGGGCGATGACCTCTACATCACCGGAACCGTCGGCGATGGCGGGCTCGGGCTGATGGTTCTGCAGAACAAATTAAGGGGGCTGAGCGCCGCCGATGCGGCCTTTCTCTCCCGCCGCTACCGGGAGCCCGACCCGCGAACGGATGTCGGGCCGAAGCTTTGCGGGATTGCCCATGCCGCCCTCGACGTTTCGGATGGACTGATGGCCGATCTCGGCCATATCTGTGAGGTTTCCGGCGTCGGCGCGCGGGTGGAAATGGACCGCGTGCCGCTCTCCGATGCAGCGAGGGCAGCGCTCGACAAAGATGCAGGCCTGGTGGCGCAGATCGCGGGCGGTGGCGACGATTACGAGATCCTCTTCGCCGCTCCAGCCGGAAAGGCGGATGCGATTGCCGGTATCGCTGCGGAAACCGGGGTGCCCGTGACCCGAATCGGATCGATTCTGAGGGCGGACCAGGGGCTTTCCGCCGTCGACGGTTCCGGCAGGCAGATTCCCCTCAAACAGTTGGGATATCGTCACTTTTAGCCTCCGCCCACCCGGTGTGCCGGTTGCTTTCCCAGTGCGTATTTGGCATCTTTCCGCGCGATTTCTGCATTCGGCAGGGGGAGGACTTTCGGCGTTCGGTGCCGGAAGGCTGAGTGGCAAATCCCGCCGGTAAATCCGTCAAGGAACTAAGGACAAAACAATGAGCACTGCTTTGTGGGCTATTATCGGCTGCGGGCTGCTCGCGCTCGTCTACGGCATCTGGGCGATCCGCTCGGTGCTGGCGATGGATGCGGGTAATGCACGCATGCAGGAGATCGCGGCAGCGATCCAGGAGGGCGCCAGCGCCTATCTCGCGCGGCAATACACCACCATCGCCGTTGTCGGCGCTGTCATCTTCGCTGTCGTCTGGTATCTGCTGACCTTGAAGGTTGCCGTCGGTTTTCTCGTCGGCGCCACGCTTTCGGGCGCTGCCGGTTATATCGGCATGCTGGTTTCGGTTCGCGCGAACGTGCGGACGACACAGGCATCGAGTGTCAGCCTCGCTTCGGGCCTCAGCGTTGCCTTCAAATCGGGCGCGGTGACGGGCATGCTGGTCGCCGGCCTCGCGCTTCTCGCCGTCGCGGTCTACTACGCGGTGCTCACCACTTATCTCGGTTACGAGCCGGGCTCCCGCGAAGTTGTGGATGCGCTGGTCGCGCTCGGCTTCGGCGCTTCGCTCATCTCGATCTTCGCTCGTCTTGGCGGCGGCATCTTCACCAAGGGTGCCGATGTGGGCGGCGATCTCGTCGGCAAGGTTGAAGCGGGCATTCCCGAAGACGATCCGCGCAATCCCGCAACGATCGCGGACAATGTCGGCGACAATGTCGGCGATTGCGCCGGCATGGCGGCCGACCTGTTCGAAACCTACGCCGTGACTGTCGTTGCCACGATGGTTCTGGCGTCGATCTTCTTCGCGGGCGAGGGGCTTGCCAGCGTCATGCTCTATCCGCTCGCCATCGGCGGTGCCTGCATCGTGACGTCGATCATCGGCACCTTCTTTGTGCGGCTCGGCAAGAGCAACAACATCATGGGCGCGCTCTACAAGGGCTTTATCGCCTCGGCGGTGCTGTCGCTTGTTGCCCTCTATTTTGTCACCGATCAGATCATCGGCCTCGAAACGATCTTCACGGTTGGTGAGAAGTCGTTCACCGGTTTCGATCTTTACACCTGTGGCGTTGCAGGCCTCGTGGTTACCGGCCTCATCATCTGGGCAACGGAGTACTACACGGGTGTGAACTATCGTCCCGTGAAGTCGGTGGCCGCGGCTTCGGCCACGGGTCACGGCACGAACGTCATTCAGGGACTGGCGATTTCGATGGAAGCGACGGCGCTGCCGGCCCTCACCATCGTCATCGGCATTCTCGTCACCTATGGCCTTGCCGGTCTCTTCGGTATCGCGATCGCGGTCACCACGATGCTTGCACTCGCGGGCATGGTGGTTGCGCTCGACGCTTTCGGCCCGGTGACAGACAATGCGGGCGGTATCGCCGAGATGGCGGATCTTCCTGCCGATGTTCGCAAGACGACGGACGCGCTTGACGCCGTCGGCAACACGACGAAGGCGGTCACCAAGGGCTATGCAATCGGTTCGGCGGGCCTCGGCGCGCTGGTGCTGTTCGCTGCCTATACGGAAGACCTGAAGTTCTTTGCGGCGAACTCTGACACCTACGGATATTTCGCAGGGGTCAGCCCGGACTTCTCGCTCTCCAACCCCTATGTCGTGATCGGTCTCTTCATCGGCGGCCTGCTGCCTTATCTCTTCGGTTCGATGGGTATGACGGCCGTCGGTCGTGCGGCCGGCTCGGTCGTCGAGGAAGTCCGCCGCCAGTTCAAGGCAGATCCGGGCATCATGGCGGGCACCTCGAAGCCCGACTATGCGCGGGCCGTGGACATGCTGACCAAGGCGGCGATCAAGGAGATGATCATTCCGTCGCTCCTTCCGGTGCTGTCCCCGATCGTTCTCTACTTCATCGTGCTCGGCATCGCCGACAAGTCTGCGGCCTTCTCGGCTGTTGGCGCGATGCTGCTCGGCGTCATCGTGACGGGTCTCTTCGTCGCGATCTCGATGACCTCCGGCGGCGGTGCGTGGGACAATGCGAAGAAGTACATCGAGGACGGCAATTTTGGCGGTAAGGGCTCGGAAGCCCACAAGGCCGCCGTCACCGGCGACACGGTGGGCGATCCTTACAAGGACACCGCCGGCCCCGCCGTCAACCCGATGATCAAGATCACGAACATCGTGGCCCTGCTGCTGCTCGCGGTGCTTGCGCACTAAGGCAGGACAGCCCAAAGACAGAAGCCCCGCGGAGCGATCCGCGGGGCTTTTTTTGTCGTATCCGGCGTTCTCTTACCTGCGCTGTGTCGGATCGCCGGTGCCGATGGACGGGATGCCGCCGCTCGGATTGTTGAAACGGCCGAGATTGCCGAAGAGCTGCCCGAGAATGGTGAGTTCCTTGCCGCGTGTCGGAGTCTTGCGGTCCACGAAATTCACGATCTGTCCGTCTTCGAGGCCGTAGTAGGCCACTTGCTGCACGACGTCTGTCTTGTCGAAATAGACAGCGGCGACCGTGCGCTCGACCTCCTTCGGCTGGTAAAAGGTATAGGTTTCGAACTTGCTGGAAATATAGTACCAGGCTTCGCCGTCCACCGTGGAGACGGTCGAAGGTGAGCCCATGACGGTACGGACCTGCTCTTTCGACGAGCCAGCTTGCAGTTTGTCCAGGTCGTCCGGTTCGAAGATATAGCCGCGTTCTTCCACGACGGGCTTCACAAGCGGTGCGCAGGCAGGAAGCGCGGCCGTCGCAAGTGCGAGGCAGGCAGCCGTCGCCAGAAACGGGGCGGTGCGGTGCTTGCGGGACAATGTCATGGCGCGGGTCTCCTCGGGCCTAAAAATGTTCAGTCGTTGACCTACCCTTGTCGCCCGGTAAATTCAATCGGCATATGCGGCAAGGCCGCCAAGCTACACCGGGGACCGGAGCGAAGCCATGATATGGAAAAGATTTTTTGGCACGGAGTCCCGGGATGAAGTGCCATATCAGCTCTATGGCGCGGCCGTTCGTCAGGCCCGCTCCCCGGCCTTCTATCTCGATGGCGGTGTGCCGGATACCGTCGAAGGACGCTTCGAGATGGTGGCGCTGCATGCGTGGCTGCTGCTGAGGCGGCTCCGCGAGGGCGGTGAGGCGGGCAAGGCCACCGGGCAGAAGGTCTTCGATATCCTGTTCGACGACATGGACCAGACACTTCGCGAAATGGGCGTCGGCGACCTCTCCGTCGGCAAGAAGATCAAGGCGCTTGCCTCGTCCTTCTATGGCCGCATGCAAGCCTATGACGGCGGGCTTCAGGCATCCGGAGACGAACTGCTCGCGGGAGCTCTGTTGCGCAACGTGTATGGGGAAGGTGCGGACTCGGGCGGGCAGGCGGAAAGGCTTGCCGCCTATGTGCGGCGTGCCGACCGCGACCTTCATGATCAGGCGATTGCGGAGATGCTGGCGGGGCGCGTTGTTTTCGGGACACCGTTCCAGCGGGCTGAAACCGTGCCGGATACGATCTGAGCAGGGGAGAAAACCCTATGCGTGAACCAGAATTCAGCCTGATTGTCGCCATGGGCGATGTTCCGCCTGCTGGCAAGGAACTGCACTTCGAGGCCGACCAGACGACTCGGACGCGGCTGGCGCGGCGATACGGGATTCCGGAGATCACGCGTCTGGCCGGAACGGCGCGGATCAGGCCCTATCGCAAGGAAGGGCTGACGCTCGATTGTCATTTCGAGGCCGAACTTGTTCAGAACTGCGTCGTCACGCTGGACCCGGTGACGCAGCACATCGATGAAGAATTCAGACAACGGTATCTGCCCGAGCACATGACCGGACCGGAGCCGGACGCCCCTGAAAATGACCGCGAAATCACCATCGATGTCGACGCCGAGGATTCTCCCGAGCCGATGAAGGCGGGAAAAATAGATATCGGTGAGACGGTCGCCGAGCAACTGGCCCTTGCGATCGATCCTTATCCCCGCAAACCGGGCGTGAGTTTCGATCCACCGTCCCCGTCCAAAGAGGCGGGTGACGCTTCGGAAAGCCGGCCTAACCCATTTGCAGTGCTCGAAAAACTCAAGAAGAATTCTTGAGTTGACGCGATTCGCGGCCATATCCGGCTATTGTTTGCCCCTCGCAACCCTGTATCTTCGGGGCGCGCGGGACGGGACCGCGCGTCGATTGCAGATATTGCCAAGGGGGTTTCCCGGGTGACGCGAGCACTGACGATTGCGCTGGATGGAATGGGCGGCGACCACGGACCGGCGACGGTGATCGGCGGCGCCGAGATTGCGTCGGTGCGTCATCCCGACGTGCGCTTCCTGATCTTCGGCGACGAAGCCCTGATCCGCCCGCTTCTCGACAAGCATCCGCGCGTCGCGTCGGCGGCGGAGCTTGTGCATACCGATGTCGCGATTTCGATGAACGACAAGCCGAGCCAGGCGCTTCGGCGCGGCCGCAAGACAAGCAGCATGTGGCTCGCCATCGACGCCGTGAAAGAGGGCCGTGCCCAGGCCGCCATTTCCGCCGGCAACACCGGCGCCTTGATGGCGATGGCCAAGGTCATCCTGAAGACGATACCGAATGTGGAACGGCCCGCGCTCGCGGCGATCTGGCCGACGGCGCGCGGAGAGAGCGTGGCGCTCGATCTCGGCGCGACGGTTGGCGCCAATGCGCGGCAACTCGTGCAGTTCGCTGCGATGGGCGAAGCCTTCGCGCGGGTGATCTTCAACCTCGAACAGCCGACCGTCGGCCTGCTCAATATCGGCGAGGAGGAAGTCAAAGGCACCGAAGAGGTGAAGGAAGCAGCGCAGATGCTGCGCGAGTCGAACTTGCCGATCCGATTTCACGGCTTCATCGAGGGAGACGACATATCGAAAGGCACGGTCGACGTGGTCGTGACGGACGGTTACACCGGGAATATCGCTCTGAAGACCGCGGAAGGAACGGTGCGGCTGATCGTCGACTATCTGCGGAAAGCGATGGCAAGTTCGATCCTGTCGAGGATCGGCTATGTGCTGGCGCGCGGAGCCTTTCAGACCCTCTCCAAGAAGCTCGATCCAAGGGCCTCCAACGGCGCGCTGTTTCTCGGGCTGAACGGGCTCGTGGTGAAGAGCCACGGAGGGACCGACCCTGTCGGTTTCGCATCGGCAATCGATGTTGCCGTTGATGTCGCCTCCGCCGACCTCGTGAGCAAGATCGTGGCCGATCTCGACAAGCTGAAGGGGCTTGGGGGCGCGGACAGAAAAGAAAAATCAGACATATCGGAACCCGAGGCTGCCCTGTCGTGAGTGTTACCAGAACCGTTGTGGCCGGTGTCGGCAGCTATCTGCCGGCGCGCGTGATGACCAACGAGGACCTGTCGAAGGTCGTCGATACGACCGATGAATGGATCGTCGAGCGAACGGGCATTCACAGCCGACATATCGCCGCCGACGGGGAGCTGACCTCGCACCTCGCACTGGCGGCCGCGCGCAATGCCATCGAAGACGCCGGGATCGACACGCAGGAAATCGACACGATCATCCTGGCGACGACGACCCCGGACAATACGTTTCCCGCGACAGCGACGACCGTGCAGGCGGAACTCGGCCTCTATCATGGCGCTGCGTTCGACATCCAGGCGGTCTGTTCGGGGTTCGTCTATGCGATGACGATTGCCGATACCTTCATCAGGACCGGGCAGTCGAAGACGGCGCTCGTGATCGGCGCAGAGACCTTTTCGCGGCTTCTCGACTGGACGGACCGGACCACCTGCGTCCTCTTCGGCGACGGGGCCGGCGCCGCCATTGTAACGGGCGAGCAGGGGGCGGGGACAAATGCGGACAGAGGCGTGCTGACCGCGCATCTCCATTCCGACGGGCGCTACAAGGACAAGCTCTATGTCGATGGCGGGCCTTCGTCCACGCAGTCCACGGGGCATGTGCGGATGGAGGGGCGCGAGGTTTTCCGCCATGCGGTCGTCAACATCGCGGAGGCGATCAAGGAATCACTGGAAGCGACGGGCCTGACGGCGGAGGATATCGACTGGTTCGTGCCGCATCAGGCGAACAAGCGGATTCTCGACGGCACGGCGAAGCGGATCGGGCTGCCGCCGGAGAAGGTGGTGCTGACGGTTGGCGAGCACGGCAACACGTCCGCGGCCTCCGTGCCGCTGGCGCTCGACAAGGCGGTGAAGGACGGCCGAATCAAGCGGAACGACCTTGTGCTGCTGGAAGCGATGGGCGGCGGCTTCACCTGGGGGTCGCTGCTGTTCAGATTCTAGGTGAATGGCAGTGCCAGAGCCCGCCAAAAGGCTCCGGAATTAGCCTCGATCCTGAATCTCTTACCTAAGAGAAGACTGCCATCCCATTGATATTGACGGGTTTCGGGGTGGGCAATAGGCTTCGAGTGAAACTCAAGAGGTGGAGGCCATGGGGGAAACTGTCACGCGGGCGCATTTGAGCGAGGCGGTCTATCAGGAAGTCGGTCTGTCGCGGAACGAGTCGGCGGAACTCGTCGAGCTGGTGCTGGCCGAGATTTCCGACAGCCTGGCGCAGGGCGACACGGTGAAGCTGTCGTCCTTCGGTTCGTTTTCCGTCCGCAAGAAGGGCGGGCGGATGGGCCGGAACCCGAAAACGGGCGAGGAAGTGCCGATCAAACCGAGGCGCGTTCTCGTGTTCCGCCCGAGCCATGTGCTCAAGGAACGGATCAACAGCGCGCTGAGCGGCAGGTCCGCCGCCGCCGAATAAACCTCGAGGAAAGCGATGCCCTTGAGCAGGTCCGGGTTTACACATCGGATTGAGGAAGACCAACAGGGGCCTCATTTGTCAGGACAAAAGTCACCGGATGCCTTTCGGACCATCAGTGAGGTCGCGACCGAGCTCGATGTGCCGCAGCACGTGCTGCGCTTCTGGGAAAGCAAGTTCAACCAGATCCGGCCGCTGAAGCGCGGCGGCGGGCGGCGCTATTACCGGCCCGAGGATGTGGACCTGCTGAGGGGCGTGCGGACGCTCCTCTACAATGACGGCTACACCATCAAGGGCGTCCAGAAAGTCTTTCGCGAACAAGGCGTTAAGTTCGTTTCCGAGACGGGCCGCGGAACCGTCGACACCTCGCTCGCCGAGCTCGCGCGCGAGGCGGTGGAGCGCGGCGAGCAGGAAGAGCGGGAAAGCCCCGCACGACCCGTCGGCGCGAAGGGACGCAAGCGCCTGGAGACGCTGCTGGAAGACCTGATCTCGCTCAAGGACGAGATCGACGAGACGCTCTGGGAGAGCGAAGAGGAAGAGGGCTGAGGCCTTCTCACAAATCCCGAAATTCATTGAGAAATACGGGTTCAGCCCGTTGCCGCCATGAGGTGCTTGCGTCTATATTCCGCGCCGCCGAGAGGGATTCCCTTTCGCCCGGAAGTCGGAGCGTAGCGCAGCCCGGTAGCGCACTTGTCTGGGGGACAAGGGGTCGTGGGTTCGAATCCCGCCGCTCCGACCATTCCTGCCCGAAAGGGCAGCGACACCAAATGCTTAGGAGCGCGCGCCCATGATTGGCCAGATTCTTCCGATCGTTCTTTTCCTCGTCGTGATCTTCGCGCTGAACAAGCTCGTGACCGGCCGTTTCGGCTGAGACGGACTGACTGTCACCGAACTGTCATAAAAACGTCATATAACGATTTGGCCGTGCTGGCGGGAAGCCGGCCCGGGCGTTCCGCCGCTCGTTTCACACCGGGTCCGGACGAACCATCCAGGTGATGAGGTATCTGGCGGGGAACGCCCAAATCACACCCGCGGTGATGTAGTAGAGAAATTGCACGAAGCCGTTCTCCGGCAGGTGCCCGCTCACCGCAATCGTCATGATCAGAAACGAATAGAGCACGAGGAAGGTCAGCAGCACGAGCGTGCCGATGAGCTTGCGGGTGCGGATGCCGAGGCGCATGGGCCGTCTCCGGGCGTGGTCGTTTCGAGTGGCCATTCCATACGGTATTCACGGCCCGCGCGCAAAGCATCGAGGCCCGCGCGGCGACCTGTCGCGGCGGCTTATGGCTAGGCGGGACCGGACGGGCGGGGTAAGAATTTTCCATGAGCGTTCTGCCCCGAATCCACGCGGTCGAGACGGCCGACCGGAACCGCCGCGCGATCGCGTGGTGGCTCATCGGCGTTGCCGCGCTCGTCTTCATCATGGTGGTGGTGGGCGGTCTGACAAGGCTGACCGAAAGCGGGCTCTCGATCACGGAATGGAAGCCGGTGACGGGCGCGCTGCCGCCGATGAGCGAGCAGCACTGGCAGGACGAGTTCGCGCTCTACAAGCAGATCCCGCAATACGAGATCATGAACAAGGGGATGACGCTTGCCGAGTTCAAGACGATCTACTGGTGGGAGTGGAGCCACCGCTTTCTCGGCCGGCTGATCGGCGTTGCGTTTCTCGTGCCGTTTCTCTGGTTCGCGCTGACGGGCCGCATCGAGCGCGCGATGGTGCCGCGGCTGATCTTCCTGTTCGTGCTGGGCGGCATGCAGGGCGTGCTCGGCTGGTGGATGGTGATGAGCGGGCTCGTCGAGCGGACGGAGGTGAGCCAGTACCGGCTCGCCGCGCATCTCGGACTCGCGACGCTGATTTACGGCGCGCTGATCTGGACCGCGCTCGACATGTTCCACGGGCGGAGCACGCGGTTCCTGAGCGGGCTGTCGAAGGCCGCGCTGGCGCTCATCGTTCTGGTTTTCGCGCAGACGATCCTCGGCGCCTTCGTGGCCGGGATCAGGGCGGGGCTCATCTACAACACCTGGCCGCTGATGGCGGGCGCCTTCATTCCCGACGGGCTCCTGAAGATGTCGCCGCTCTGGCACAATTTCTTCGAGAACCATCTCACCGTGCAGTTCCAGCACCGGATCGCGGCCTACCTGCTGCTGGCGCTTGCCGCCTGGCACGCCTGGAGCGCGCGCAAGAGCGACGGGGCGCGCGGCGCGAACCTCCTCGTCGCGGCGGTCGTCGCGCAGGCGGCGCTCGGCATCTGGACGGTGCTCTGGGTGGTGCCGATCCCGCTCGGCGCGGCGCATCAGGCGGGCGCGATGGTGGTGTTCGGGATTGCGGTCTGGCACGCGCACAGGCTGGCGAAGTAGGGCGGGGCGTGGTCTTGTGGCGTTAGGCCCATGGACCCCGGCTTTCGCCGGGGTGACACTATTTTTGTATGAGGCAAAACACGGATGTCATCCCGGCGAAAGCCGGGATCCATCGGCGGCTGCGGCAGGTGGAGAGGCGGGTGTGGTGCGTCTCTTTCGAGTTTGTATGTGCCGCGTCCCCCTCACCCTTCCGCGGCCTGCGGCCGCTCCCTCCCTCTCCCTGTATGGACTTGGGAGATGGGTAACACCTGTTCGGAGACATGGGTGACACAATTGACCATGGATTGTTCGGCAAGGGAGCTGTGCGATGCCGTGGTCGGAGGTGTCAGTCGTGGAACTGCGCAAGG
>CAJXOU010000013.1 GCA_913057645.1 uncultured Rhodobiaceae bacterium
GGGATAAAACTGGACCGGGGGGCTTGCAAAGGTTGCTGGCTCCGGGGAGACGCCACCATCGCAATTGCACCCAGATAACGCGGGCCGGAAAGGATTGGTTCCTTCTCAGATCAAAAAAATTTGTGTGATTTGTCTTTAAACAAGAACCGGCAGCGAAACGGTAACGACACAACCGGGTTCATCGACATCCATATGGGCGCGGAGCTGACGGATCAGACCCCGAAAGAGATTGATATGGCCCTCGTCCGGGCGGTTCTCCATCAGATCCGCGAGCACGGGCTGGTCGACCTTCATGGTGAGAGTGGAACCGCCTCTCGGTTGCTCGGCGAGGTCGAAATCGATCTGGGTCGCCGGATGGCCCTCAGGGGAGAGCCGCGAGGTCGCATCTGCGATCAACTCGGTGACGAGAAAGGCGAGGGTGAGGGCGGCATCGGGGCGCGCGAAAACCGGAGACGGGCAATGCATGCTCAGGACGGGGCGTCCCCACTCGCTCGAGAGGTGTCGCTCCGTCGACTGGCAAAGGTCCTTGAGAAGGATGCTGAGGTCCACCGAGCGGAAATCGTCGCCCTGATAGAAGGCGGCGTGCACGATACCGAGTGCGTTGAGCCGCCGCTGGACGTCGAGAAAGATAGCCGCCTGTTCCGGCGTCTTGGCACGTCGGCTCTGCAGGTTGAGCAGGCTGTTCATAACCTGAAGGTTGTTCCGCACGCGATGGTTGATCTCCCGGACAAGAGCTTTCTGGTGGTCGAGTGCGGCTCGCAGGGCCTCGTCGCGCGCCTGGATCGTGTCGGCCATGGTATTGAACTTGGTGGCGACCGCCTGAACCTCCTCCGGCGCATTCGTGTCCCTCTCGACACGCGCGGTATCGTCGCCTGCTATGTAGCGGCGGATTGCCTGACGGACATTGTTCAGCGGCTCGATCACGATACGCTCCGTCGCGCGGCCGGCCGTGATACTCGCCACGATCCAGATGAGAAGCGGAAACGCGATGATGAAATAGAGAAGTGCGCGTGCCGCCGACGAAAGTTCTTCTGCATCTTGCGCGTAGATGCCGAAAATATTTCCCGGCAGCGCGACAACGACGTAAGTGCGTTTGATTGAATCCAGACCGGTTAGAACATAGGCCCCGGACATGAGCCCGGCGTCCGCCTCCCGGCTTCGTGCCGCCGGCAGCCACTCGTCGACAGGGACGCCCTTTGCGCGCTGGGCAAGTATTGTGCCCTTGGCGTCGAGAATGGCGACGGCGGAGGCGTCGGGCAGATCCGTTTCCTGTATCGACAAGGTGAGCGAACGGGAGGGAACTTTCGCGCCAAGAATGCCTATCGCACGCCTGTCGGCGTCGTAGATCGGCAGGGTAGCAATCAGTTCCCGGTTCTGGTCCGCATCCTTTTCTGTTCCTGTTGCCGGCGGGGGAGCCCAGATAGCGAATTGCTGAACTTCAATGGCTCTTTCGAACCACTTGTCCTGCATGTCTCCGTCAGCGCCCGGACGAAGCTGCGGGGTACGACAGACGGTCTCGCCGTCAAGTGCGATCAGGTGAAGCGATGAAATCTTGCGGTTCTGCAAAACGATACGGCGGAAAGTTTCGTCGCAAACATTGCTGTTTGACGGATTGCCGAGGGGAAGCGCCGAAATCGTTTCGAGAAGGATGTTCAATTCCTGGAGCGCGCTGCTCTGCCGGGCGAGGATGGCTTCACCACGCGAAACGAGGGCGCTCTCCCGGAGCGACCGATTGTGAAGGGCATTGCTGTATTGGGCGATCTCCGCGGCAAGGCAAAGCGGAAGAATCGCGACCGCAAGATGGATCGCGATTCGCGTCCGAAGCGTCAGCCGTCCGCTGGGCGAGCGTCCAAAGCGTCTTAACCATTTATTGGATACGGACTCTGCTGCCAAACGTCAGCCCCTGTTTTGGCGTCGTGTAGGCCCGGCTTCTTTTCCTCGGGAAGCGGAGTGTCCGCTTACCCCTTCTTCCGATCGCCATTGGAGTCCGACAATTGGTCAAGCAGAGCCGAAAACTCGTCGGGAATGGGCTCATTGAGAACTTTTTGATATGCTCGTCTCAAGCCGGTGCCGAGCGCTTCCCGCCGAGCACTCTGTTCGACTTTGTCGCGCGCATTTGCGGAATTGCCGTCGGATTTCGGCGCCGCCTGCTTTTCCGTTTCGTTCGCCACTTTCTCACCGCACTTTGGCGTCGGCTCCTGCACATTCACAAATCGGCGACCGCAGAAGACGGTAAAAATTTTTCTACAGAGGATGAAACTCTTTTTGTTTCCGAGGGTTCCCTAAAACGACAACTTTTTTGCGAATTTAGTTCGCAGACATGAGGGCCGCAAGCCGGTTATCCTGATAGTTCATCTTTTGGAGTCCAAAACGCATGTCGCTCGCAGATCAGATCGCCCCCCTTCTGCCCCACTTGCGCCGGTACGCCCGTGCACTTACCGGGAGTCAGAAACGCGGGGACGCTTATGTCCGTTCCCTGCTCGAGGCGATCATCGCCGATGAAGGTATTCTCGATCGCGAGATGGAGCCGAGGGTGGCGCTTTACCGAGCTTTCCACGCAATCTGGTCGACATCCGACATGGATGCGGCTCAGCCCGAGGAGGCGGCGGATGTGGAGCAGGTCGTCTCCAGGCGCCTTTCGCGAATGACGCCCATAAATCGTCAGGCGCTGCTTCTGACGGCCATGGAGGGTTTCAGCAATCAGGAAGCTTCTGTGATTCTGGCTGTCGATGGCGCCGAAGTGGCGACCCTTGTCGATGCGGCCTTGAAGGAAATCGACGAGCAGATCGCCACCAACGTGCTTATCATTGAGGATGAACCCATCATTTCGATGGATCTGGAGCAGATCGTGCGCGATCTGGGTCATGAGGTGATGGCGACCGTTGTGACCCGCGACGAGGCGGTAAATGCCATAGGTGCCAGAAAACCCGGCCTGGTGCTCGCCGATATCCAGCTCGCCGACGGAAGTTCGGGGATCGATGCCGTCAAGGACATCTTCTCCCGCTTCTCGGTTCCCGTGATCTTCATTACCGCCTATCCGGAACGCTTGCTCACAGGAGAGCGGCCGGAGCCCACCTTCCTCATTACCAAGCCTTTTCTTCAGAGCACGGTGAAGGCGGCGATTGGCCAAGCGCTCTTCTTCAACGCGGAGCAGAGTGCCGCCGCCTGACCACGACGACAGCTTCCAACACGAAAGCACAAAGGCACCGGTGGAAATTGGTGCCTTTTGTCTGTTCATCGCCTGCCGTGGCCTACTAGCGCGTGATTTTGTCCATCTCGTGCATGATGGCGTCGGTCGTGTCGCCGACCGCAAGGGCACTGTCGCCGCGAGCCGGAAGAAGACCGTTGTCGATCATTTCGTCGAGCGCTGCACGAGCTCGCGCAACCCGGCTCTTAACAGTGCCAATCGCACAGTCGCAAATCTCGGCGGCTTCCTCGTATGAAAAGCCGCCGGCGCCTACGAGGATAAGTGCCTCGCGTTGTGCCTCCGGCAGGCGCATCAATGCACGCTGCAAATCGGAAAGCTGCATCTGATGATCCTGATGCGCTGGCGTCGAAAGCATGCGCTCCGCAACCGTATCGTCCCATTCACCCTTGAAGCGAGAACGCCGCATTTGCGACAGGAACTGATTGCGCAGGATGACAAACACCCATGCGCGCATATTCGTGCCTGCCTTGTAGCGTTTGCGAGCAGCCCAAGCCTTCAGCAACGCATCCTGTGCGAGATCGTCTGCCATATCCGGCTTCCCGCACAGGTTGCGCGCGAAGGCGCGGAGATGCGGAATGAGCCCTTCCAGTTCTTTCTTGAAGTCGGCATCGCTCAACGGCGATGCCGACTGCATGTCTTCCCTGTCTGTCATGTCGTCAGCTCTCGTCGCCATTGCCGAGCTGCTGGAGCAGCCTTCTGAATTCCGGCGGAATGGGTTCTTGCGCGATATCGCGATACATGTTGCGAAGCTCGCGACCAAGAACGGCGCTCCGCGCAGTTGTTTCGCGCCGGGTTTCGGCGGTCTCTCTCGGGCGCGCTCCTTTTGGTCTGTTGTCGATCATGACTCAAAGCCAACCAGATGTATCGGCGCGTATGGGTATGATGGCCGCGCCTGTTGGGTTCAGTACTCTGGAAAACGCTCTGGACCCGGAAAAGTTCAAAGAAACTCGATTCAGTCAATGTCCCGGGTTGCCATTTTCCGTTCACATTCAATGCTCTAAGCCCATCTCCCTTACGGCGTCTTCCTTTGGCGAAATTGTGGCAGTGGAGACGGGTTTCGGGAATCGAATCCGCCGCCAGATCGTTATTGCGAACGATCCGGCGGCGGAACTGTTTCGCGGCGATCCTAGTGACGCGACAGCCAGTTATCGATCTCTTTCTCCGCGTCTTCCTTCTGCTTCCCGTAGCGCTCCTGAATGGCGCCGGCAAGCCGGTCTCGCTTGCCCTCGATCTTGCTCAGGTCGGAATCGGTAAGGTCGCCCCAGGTCTCCTTGACCTTGCCCTTCATCTGCGTCCAGTTGCCTTCAATTTGATCCCAGTTCATTTGCCGCACTCCTGTGATGATATACCTCTCCGGACAATTATCCGGCTGCCGGATTCAACCGCCTGTCAGCAGCTTTGTTCCAGCATCACGCGATCGCTTGCAACGAAGAAGGGCTCCCGAAGGAGCCCTCTACCGTCCGAAAGCCATTGCTCAACGGGGTGGTCGGGGCCTGCGGGCTACGCCGAAGATCAGGCTGACGATGAAGAGCACAAGGAAGACGAAGAAGAGAATCTTCGCAATCCCGGCGGATGCAGCAGCGATCCCGCCGAAACCCAGCACTGCCGCGATCACGGCAATGACGAAGAAAACAGCAGCCCAGTAGAGCATTTCTATACCTCAACTTTCAGTTTCGATGAGTGGCGCTACCGGCGTCTTACTTCGCCTCGTTCGCAGTGTCCTGCACAGCCTCGCCGGTATTCTCGATATCCTGGCCAGCGCCCTCGATGGTGTTGCAGGCAGCAAGACCAAAGCCGAGAAGAAGAACAACGGCGGTGAAAATTTTCGTCATTGGGTGAAATCTCATGAAAATCGAAGCCGGATATCGCTCATGGGCACAACGAAACAGGTGGAAAAAAGTTCCACGGCGGAGGACTACTCCCCAGGCGTATCATTGCCGGATGGTCCGCCTACATCGTCTTTCTGATTGTCCGAACGCTCACCGAACCTGCTTTCCAGAGGACGGATTGCCGCCAGAATGATTGCGGCAAGAGCGAGGGCTATGACGGCAAGAAGATAGTTCTCCGTGCCGCAGGCAACGCCAAGCGCACCGGCAAGCCACATGCCCGCGCCGGTGGTAAGCCCCTTTACCTCGCCCCGCGCCTGTATGATCGCGCCGGCCGCCAGAAAGGCGACACCCGCGGTTACGGCCTCCACAATTCGAATGGGATCTGCCGTTCCGTGTGCACCCTTCTCGATGAATGTCTCGTGCAGCTCCATCGTCAGAATGGTGAAGATGGCGGCTGCCATTGCCGTCATCATGTGGGTGCGCAGCCCCGCCGGTCTGTCATGCTTTTCGCGGTCCAGGCCGATCACGCCACCCATGATCGCAGCCGATAGAAGCCGGAGCGTGTAGTCCGGTGCATCGGACGAAATTATGAGTGACACGATGTCCATATGACTATGCGATCGATCAATCGATGCCGTCGTGCGAGGTCGCGCCGGGAGCCGAGCGAGCCCATGCCTCGAGCTCGGCAAGAAAGTCGGCGGCAAGGTCGGACCACGGACTGTCGTCGGGTGTCTCCCCATTGTCGCCGATGCTGTTTTCGATATCGGGTATCGAGAGAACCGAAGGGATCGTCACCGCTCCGAAGGAAGGTATCAGGAGACGCATTTGTTCGGCGGCCCGCACACCGCCAAAGCGGCTGACGGAGTAGGACACAATACCGGACGGGCGGCCGCCGAACTCGTCGGGGCTGAAGTGGTCCATCAGGTTTTTCAGAGCGGGCGGGATACAGTGGTTGTACTCCGCCGTCACGAACACGAAAGCGTCGGCGCGCCGAAAGATGCCGGAAAGGCGAAGGAGCTTTTCCGGCACGTCTCCTTCCTTGAAATCGAATATCCGTTTGTCGAGCATCGGAAGATCGAGTTCCGCCGGGTCCACAATCTGTGCCTGATGACCGCGGTTGCCGATAGCCCGCGCCATCAGTCTGACAGCGCGCAAGCCGATGCGCTGACTGCGGACGGAACCGTAAATGACGGGCACAAACATGACACGTCAGCGAAAATTCGCGGGCCGCACGCGCAAGTTAATGTCACGATCTGCACGCTGAGCGAGTGCGAGTTGGAGCATCAGCCAGACGATGCCGCTCAGCATCAGTGCTGAAAACAACGAGATGATCGCCAGCGGCACCAGCCACATCATCAGGTCGAAGGATTCCGTGAGAGGACGTGCGACGAGGATTCCGCCGATGAAGACCAGGCCGCCTCCGACCCAGAAAGAGCGAAGACGGCGTTCCCACTTGCGTTGCGTAATTTCGGAGATGACGTTCATGCCCATGTGTCTCCTGCGGGGATGAGCGGGAAAGACTTATGGCGATAACGTGCATCGCGAGATTCCGTTGCAGCGGAGCTGAAATTAGCGTGTGGATCAATCGCGGCAGATGACGGCAATGCCGCGCATTAATGCCGGACATTTCTCCAGCGGCGTCACGCCATCTGATCGGGAGCGAATTCAGCTCCAGGGAACCCGATTTCCCCTCCAGCGTTGTTGGAAGATCACAGTTACGGAAAGCAAGCCGATGAGCACCGTTCTCCTGATCATTCTGATTTTGCTGATCCTGGGCGCCGTTCCAGCGTGGCCTCACAGCCGGAGCTGGGGATATGCGCCGAGCGGTCTGCTTTCGGTGTTGCTGGTTGTGATGATCGTGTTGTTGCTGACCGGCAGGGTTTGACGCGCCGCAAGCAGAACATCACACGACTGCGAGCGCGCGATGAGGAGCGGCGGGGAGAACGGCGCGGACGATATCGCCGGGTGAGACGACGCCGCCTGTTACCACAATGCCCATGATCCCGGCCTTGCGTATGAGGCTTCCTCCGGCGTCCCGCTCGAGCACTGCGGCCATGAGACCAGGTAGAAACTCGTCAAGTTGCCGGCAGGGATTACGCAGGCCGGTCACTTCCACGACAGCCTCGTTGCCGATGGCGAGCCGCGTGCCCGCAGGAAGAGACAGGAGATCGATGCCTTGCGTGGTGATGTTTTCACCCATGTCCCCGGGTTTCACCTCGAAACCCTGCCGTTTTAGTTCTGCGTGGAGTTCCGCATGGATGAGATGCACCTGACGAAGATTGGGCTGGGCGGGATCGCGCGCCACACGCGAGAGGTGCTGCACGGTGACACCGTTATGCGCATCGCCTTCGACGCCAAGGCCCCGAATGAGACGGATCGAGGCTTCGCGCGTTTTGCCGAATGTATGAGTGCCGCTTCGGGCGACCGCTTGAACACTTGCTGTCATCGTTCCCCGCCGAATGCCGGTTCACAGATAGCACAAGGCGGCCTGCATCAGCATGAAATCGTGGCCTCAGGGGATCGCATTCCGGCGATTACATAACTCGACTTAATTCCCAGTGACTTAGCGAGGGTCGTTGCGAAAATTGGTAACAGAGCAGAACGAAAGACCGTTGCGAGATCGGTCTGGGGTACCGGGATCTGTCCCGGCTGACATGGAGGCAAGCACAGGGCATCTGCAAATCCGGCGACCTCACGAGCCCCCCACTCTGCACACAGGTCCATGCCGATTTGCCGGTCTGCTCTGTCTTTCTCCGGTCCGCCATTCCGGTAGCCCTCCCCGAGGTCGACGATGCGGATATGCGAACCCCACGCAGCGCGACCTCGGGGGCTTTCGCTCATGCTCCCCAGGAACGGCAAGCGAGTAAACGAATGTCGCATGAACCCCAGTACGCCATGCACGCCTATCGGGCGCATCAAGGCAGATCGGAAACACCGGTGAGCCGTTCCCGTCCGGTCATGGAGATGATCGACTCGGACGAATTCTGTCGCGAGTTGCTGGAGAAGGCCCGCTGGCCTAACGGTCCGGTCTGCATGAATTGCGGAGCGCATGGTGCGGCCAGCCGTCTGACAACACGTCCTGGCCTGTGGACGTGCAAGGCTTGTCGCCGCTGCCAATACAGCGTTACGTCAGGCACGCAACTGCATCGCTCCAGGTTGCCGGTATCGGCATGGGTGAAGCTGTTCTACGCCATTCAAATTCGCAATCAGAGCTTGACGGCATCTCAGGTCAGCCGACGGTTCAACGTTGCCTATCTGACGGCAAAGAGCATGCTCAAGCGGATCGACGCCATGAAGCAGGAAATGCCGGACATGGCGATGCGGCTCGAGCAGCAACTGCGCGATCTGGCGAACAGGCCCGCCGCGGGGCCTCGCTGACGAAGGCAAGGTGAGGCGCGCTCGTCGCCGCGACATCTCCGAAAATAGTATCTAGAGGGTGTCGTTGCGTTCTGGCGGCGGCGCGGGAAGAAGTGGATAGGCACCCTGATAGTTTTCCAGCGGGCGATATTCCGTATCCGGATTTTCAATCAGCTCTTCTTCATCTGGACCATCGGCCCAGGCTGCGATGCCCGATGCCATGTCCCTGATCCCGACCGCAGCGCGGCCCAGAAGCTCGCGGCTTGCCTGGCAGGCAAGCGGCTCGCGATCACAAAACCCCCGCGTGTCTCGCGCTGCATGCGAGACGACAATCTGTGCGTTGGTGAAAGTGGAAAGCTTGCCCGTGATGTCCGGCTCTGCGATCTGCGCGGTGCCTTCCATGTAGTTCGCAGGCATGAACCTGGGCTCCACTTCCGCCTGCTCTACGGGTTCGACGAGCTTGATTGCGTGGCCGACAAGGACCATGACGACCAGAGATTTTATCGCGAATTTGATCATTGCAGCCTGACCTCGTTTTGGTGAGGTAGGCCAAATGTACCACCTTTCAACTCGTTAAGAGCGTCGAAACTGGTGGAAAGCTGTTGAAGGTCAGGCGGCGTCTGCCTGTCCCAAAGCGGAACGCAGGAAGTCCGTGATCTTGTCGATCTGCACGGGTTTGCGGAAGACGGCGACCGCGCCGCAATCGGCAAGGCTCGCGTAGTGGTAGGTTTCGCTTTCCGCGGTCATCAACATCACGATGACCTTGTGGTTCAGATTGCGCGCCGCCTCCGCCACGCGAACGCCGTCCCAGCCGGGCATGTTAACGTCGAGCATTAAAATGCGGGGACGTTCGCTGGCAATCAGTTCGATTGCCTCATGTCCATCCCGGGCCTCGATGACGTCGAGGTCATTCGAGCGGAGAAACTCCGACATTTCCTGCAGCTGGACGGGGTCGTCGTCGGCGACAAGAACACACGCACGCATTTGTCACTCCACACGAAAGAAGGGCGGCACCGGTGCCGCTGTGCTGCCTCATCAAACGCCAGTCGGCTTAACCGCTGGTAAACCCGCCGTTCCGCTGCGAGATTCATCTGTCGACTTTTGTAAGGCGCGGAGGAGGCCCGTCAGGGCCGGGCCAGAGCGGGACCGGAAAGCAGCTGGTCCATATCTCCTGACGTGAAGGGCTTGTTCAGGGTTCCGAGCAGGCGGATGTCGTGTGCGACGCTCAGGGATGCGCCGGCATCGAGCAGATTGTCCCGTGCGCCCGACATCATGATCACCGAAATCTCGCCCTTGCGCGGATTGTCCGCAAGCGCGAGCAGAGCCTCGAACCCGTTGAACTCGGGCATATGCACATCGAGCATGATGAGGTCGGGCTTGAACTCGCCGACAAGCGTCGCGAAGTCCGCGCGGCCTTCCCGCGTGCGGGTCTCATAGCCGCGATGCCTCAGCGCCTCGGCGCATTCCTGGGAAAGGTCGTCGTCGTCGTCGTAGATGAGCGCGCGCATATCCATTTCCTGATTTCGAGCCTATCCGGTTCTAACCCGGACAATCGTAATCGTGTGAACCGGTTTGAAGAATTGCGTGCGCCGGCCGCATATCTGTTAACCCACCAGAACCGGCGCGCGGCATTTCGCACCGTGAACGATTATGTCCATTGCACCGAGTTTGACGCCGAGCGTCGTGAGAAGGGAGTCGAGGACCGTATCGAGGGACGTGAGCGCGCCGCCGACGGCGCTCATAAGGGTTGAAAGAATAGTCGAGAGCCCTGGAATGGAGATGCCGACCAGAGTTACCTGCTGGATTGTCAACGCTCCCCCTAGGCCAGACAGGATATTCGAGTCCGAAGAGATTGTCTTGATCGTGGCGCTATCGACGTCCGTTTGCGTGAAAGCAATGTCGGTAGGCCCATGGGACGCAAGTTGATGGGAGCCGCTTGCTTTCAGATTCATCACAGGGACGGTTGCCAAACCTATATTGAGTTCGATCGTTGCAATCGTCGGTGTCGTGTCGCTTTCCGTTCCATATCGCGCGTCGGTGGCTCCTGTGGTTCCTGACAGAACGGTGACGGTGCTGTCGGAGCAGGGAATGCTGGCAACGGTGGCTGTCCCTTCGGCCGCGGTAATGTAGACCGGCACGGCAATCTGGGAGTCGACGAGAGAGAGAATGCCGGTGTCGATCACGGCATTCAGCTGAATCTCGATTTGCGACGTCTGAACGCTGTCACCAACCTTGCCCACCGCCATATGCGCCATGGGCGATCCAACGCTAATGGTGCCTGATACCGAAGCGAGCGAACCGAGATTGACGTCGGTGTCGAACCCCACGACCTCGCCTTCGCCCGCCACCATCGCGGTCCCCGTCAGGATGTCGTAGACGTTGAACGGAACATTATCGCCGGCTGAAGAGCCGATGGACCCGATCACACGGTTCACGAAAGGCGTAGCATCAAGGATCTGGTCGAGAGGCACGGTAACGTTTTCCACGGGCGACAGCGCCGTCTGCAGTGCGACCTTCGCCACGGAGGGGTCTCCCTCGAAGCTTTCCCCGTTCAACACATCGACGGCGGCCGCAACAATGTCGCCGATCGCGACCTCGGTATCGAGCAGGTCTCCATAGGTGTCCGATCCCGCCTCCAGCCCAACCTCGACGGCGAGCGCGTCGAGAAATTCAAGCGCATCGATGTTGGCCGCGGCAAGCGCGTTGTAATCGACAAGCGACAAGTTCAGCGTCGTTCCCAGAAGGCCGCCAAGTATCTGATTGGCGAGACCTTCATTGAGTTCCGCCAGCCGTGTTCCCGCGGAGAACGACACGGTCTTCACATAAGCTGCCGTTGCCTCCGCGTCGATCGCGGTGAGACTTCCGAATCCGAAAAGACGCGCGAAATAGGTTGGTGAAGAGGCTGCCTTGCGAACGCGCACGGCATTGATATCCGCTTCGTCGATTCCGCCGCCCTCGGCGATAAAACGGCTGGAAGCCTGTTTCGACGGATCTGGGTCATAGACGCCGCGTGCGACTTCGGTGCCTGCAGTCTGAAAACCGTTGATGTCGAAAATCGTCTCAGCCGCAGTTTGCGTCGCTTCCTGCGACTGCAACTGACGTACCGCACCGAGTGCAGCCGCGTCGGTTGCGGCTTGAAGATCGCGCCGCGCATAGAGCATGGCGCCCGTATCGATCACGATCATTGCAACGGCGAGGGCAAGAATGAGCGCTCCCACCGCCATGACGGATATGACGCCACGCTCGTCTCCTGCGAATTGCCGCAGAAGAACTCTCAGCGGTTGCGGCATCCTTTGGTCCTCCGATGTTCCCGCCCCAGCCGGAAACACTGCCTCGCGAGCGAGTGCCACTCTACGTCATAACTAGAGTTCCGAGAGGTTAGCGAAGATTTAAACCGAAATCTTCCGGATACGCACCATGCGCACCTGGAAGCACGCTTCTTAAGTTCCGGCACACAAATAGACATAACGCCACACCTCCTCATACGCCCCTGTTTTAGAAAAAGAACAGGGAAAAGGCAGCATTCGGTCTCGCCGAACTGCTGAAAGGAATGGAGGAACCTGTGTCGGGAAGAGCTCTGGTCAGTTCCATCGTCTGCCTCGGTCTCGCGGGTTGCGTCACCGACAAGATTTCCATGTCGTCGGAAGTGGGGGGCAGTGGTGGCAGCAGCGTCGTTTCCGCCCGGGCCAATAATTCCGGCGGCAGCGGATTTGGCGGTGGCGACGCCGGTTCCGGGCTCGGCGTAACCGGCGATGGGGGTGTTCTGGACAATGTTGTAGGCACGGACCCGGTCGGCGGCTTCGTCGAAGACGCACTCGGCGCAGGCAATCCGGTCAGCGCCATCCTGGGATCCGGGAGCGACGGGCTGGTGCCCTCCGCCGCGGCCGCGCTTGCCGGCGACCCGAACGCCGAAATAACGGGCCTCGGCGTTCTGGGAAGCGGTGGTCTCGTATCCGACCTCGCAGGCACCGATCTCGTCGGCGGGTCTTTTGACACGGGTGGCGTACTCGGCGCGAGCATCGCTGGAGGAAACGACGGGCTGCTCGGTTCTCTGCTGAATGGCCAGCTTTCGAGCCCTCCGCTGGCGCCCGTGGCCGGTCCCGTCGCTTCAGCGTTGCCGGCCGATGCTCTCAATGGCGCGTTGTCTCAGGTCCCTGCCCTCGGTGTGACCGGTGAGGGCGGTCTTGTCGCCGATCTGATCGGCGTGGACCTCGTTGGGAATCTGGTCGGCCAGAACACGCCGCTTGGAGGCGGAAACACCGGACAACTGGGCGCACTTGTCCCGACCGAGGAGGCGCCGCTCGGCTATGTCGGTGAAACTTCGGCCGGGCTGCTCAATATCGTTGCGGGATCGCAGGGAGCACCGGTCGACGGTGGCAGCGCGCTTGCCCCCGCCATCCCCGTCCTTGAGAACATTCTCGGCAGCGGGGCCAGTGTCGTTGGTGGTGTCGCGGCGCCCGTCACGGGTGCTCTCGGTTCCACTCCTGTGATTGGCGACATCATCAGCGGTCCTTCCTCTTCTGCTGCCGCGCCGGCCGCATCTTCAGGCAATAGTGCGCCAGCGTCTCCGGTCGGTGGCGCCCTCGCCCCTGTTACCGGGACGCTCGGCAGCGTGCCGATCGTCGGCGGGCTTCTCGGCGGAAGCTAGGTCCGGCCCATACCAACCCCCCGGGGCTCTTGAGCTTCAAGGCGCCTCAAGCGGAAAGGCCCGGCAACTTTGCCGGGCCTTTCTTGCATCACTTCTGTTCTTCAGAAGCGCACTTCGAACGACAGAAACAGGCGCGGATCCTTGTTGCTTTGCGAGATCGGCGTGCGATTGATGGGTTTGTCGATCTCAATGCCGACCGAAAGCCAGCGCCTGTTGGAAAAGGTTACGCCGAGACCGGTCGAGAAGAGCCGTGCATCGCCCTGCCGATCGACATCCGTGTTCCAGGCATAGGCGTGGTCGAGAAACGTATAGGGTGTGACGGACCAGCCGCCAAACATTTCCACGTCGAACCGGTAGCTTGCCTGGATCGAAGTGCCAAGCCCGCTGTCGCCGCTGATTTCCGAGTTGTTGTAACCTCGGGCGAAGCGCGCGCCGCCGAAGCTGATTTCCTCCGAACTATACAGGGAATCGGGACTGTACTGCCCTTCAACGCGCAAGCTGAGCAGCAGCCTTTCCGTCGCCGCGTAGTTCACCGTCGCTCCGCTCTGCACCTTGAAGAAATTTGGCGTGGCACCGAGACGCGAATGCAGCGTATTGTCCGGCCCACCGTCGAAGATCGAAAAACCTCTGGTGATGCGCAGATGCGAACCGAGAGACACGCGTTCGCCGATCTGCGTAGCGTAGCTTCCACCCAGATGCGCCGCGCGGATCGCGTCCTTGCTGAACGTAACGCCGTTCAGTTCGTTTTCCGCGTCGGTGAAGTAGGCGCCAATGAAGGTAGTCAGCGTTTCCTTCGTCGCACGGATCACCGGATAGCTGAGTAGAAAATCGGCCTGGGTGCTGGTGCTGACAAGTTCGATCCCGGGTGGCAGGTCTGGCTGTTCCGAACTCGCATAGGCAACGCCAGCCGATGCGCGCAACCCATCGGTGCCGATGAAGGTCGAGAAGGCGCCGCGGAAATATTGCTGCGTATCGATTTCGGGAGTCGCAAGCGCGGTGATCGAAAACTGGTCGCCATATCCGAAGATGTTGTTGATATTGCCCGTGAGGTAGGCCTGAAACGGCGAGTCGTCGAGATTGGCGCGGTTGTCGACAGCCGTGGATGCCGTGAACGTGTCGCTTTCAACCGTGAGCGCGAGTGTCGCCGCGCCGGAATATACGTCCATTGATTTCAACTGGCCGCCAAGCGTTACGCCTGGAATATCGCTGATGAGAAGCAGGTAGCGTTCCAGCGTCTCCTTGCGTAATGGAATTTCCGAAACGATCCGGCGGCTGAAGCCCTCGACCATCTTGCGGACGGCAGGATCCGCGGCCGTGATCTGGATTTCGCCGACATAGCCCTCCACGATACGCACGATCAGCGTGCCGCCCTGGATGACCTGCACCGGAATATAAGCGCGACCGAGCGCATATCCTGCCTCATCGTAGAGCTTGTTGGCCCGGTCGAGCGCTGCACGGAGTTCACCTGCCGTAATCTGGCGATTCAGAAGTTCATCGAACTGCGCTGCCAACTGCGCATCGTCAATGACGCTGGCACCTACGATCCGGACCTTGGAGACCTTGAAGTTCAGCACCTTTTCCGAACCGTCCGGCAGACCGAGGTCTTCTTCCAGTTCGGGCGCATCGCGTTCCTCGAGTTCGGGCGCCGGCGGCGGCGGCGAAAGAACGGTCCCCGGAGCCGGCGCGTTCAGCGGACTGGCGCTCTGCGCAAAGGCCGGGTGACAGATCAGTGCAAGGCCGGACACCGCCAGTAGAAGTTTGCTCGCATGCCGGTACATGTTCTCTCCCTCACTCCAGGATTCCCTGAACCGCATGGTACAAAGCGGGGAGGATCAACAAAGAAGAGTACTGTATTCAATTTGAGTAACACGGAACTCTCCGTAACTGCTTGTCGATCAATGTAATCCTCGTTCGACTGACGTTTGATTCATGCCATTACATTTTCATTCGATATCTCGCACACACATGCCCCCGTATTTCCTAGGTTCTTCCAAGGGGTTGAGGAAAATATCTGAGTCAATGGAACCCAATCCGTGTGAGTCTGTTTAAGGACTTGCGGAATAGTACTGGAACAGAACGAGTTGCATGGAAAACTCAGGTAATGGCCACAATGGAGGAGTCCGTCGCTCTCTGCCGAACGTGGCGGACATGCTCCTTGGCCTGCCTTTCACAAAGTAGGTCAACGCTGCTGAACTATTTGATATGTAAACAAGTATCACGGAGTGGCGCTTCGCAAAACAAACCCGTCTCCCTTAAGTAGAACGGCCAGTTTCCAGCGGTGAGTTCAAATCAAGTGAGGGATGTTAGAACTTTATTGACCAGGTTGATTCGTAGAATGGGCGTCCCCGCGAGGAGAAATTGAGGGGTGCGTCTTGGGTGGCGCAGAAAGAGGGCAAAGGGGCCCGGCTTCTGGACCGGGTGGAGGGAGAGTGGGATGAGTTTCGCGCAACGGATTCAGCGAAACCCGATATTGCTGCTGGGAGTGGGGGTCGTTCTGATCGCCGTCGCCATCGTGTTGATATGGCTTAATCTCTCTGCCCGCGAAGCAACACCCGTTCAGACGGCGATGCCGCGCAGCGGGAATACACTTGAAGCGGACGCGGCTGTCGGTGTTCTCGTCGCCTCCCGTTCCATTCCCCGAGGCCAGGCAGTCTCATCGAGCGATGTCGTATTGCGCCGTATGGCGGGCCCGGCGCCCGCCGGGAGTTTTTCAGACCCGACGTCCGTCGTCGGTCGTGTCGCGACCGTCGATATCCGCACCTCCCAGATTGTCTTTCAGGACAATCTGAGTGCAGATCCGGCGGCATCCGGTATCGCGGCGCTTGTTCCCGAAGGGCAGCGCGCTTTCGCCATTCGTGTCGCCGAGGAAGACATTGTCGGTGGCTTCCTCCAGGCTGGGGACAGGGTAGACGTCTTTGTGACATTGCCGGACTCGGTATACGGACAGCGGGGTGGCATCGGTCAGAGAGAGGGAGATCGGAGCAAGAGCACGCTTCTGCTGCAGGACATGCAGGTGCTGGCGGTCGGTCCCGAACTCTCTCCAGCAGGCACGGAAGTTCAAAGCGGTGCGCGCACCGTTTCCGTCGCCGCGCCGCCGGAAGCACTTGCGCGCCTCGCACTCGCTGGCCGGCTGGGCCACATAACGCTTGCGATTCGAAATCCATCGGACAGGGAAACATCGCAGCCGGAAGTCGTGGCGCTGGAGGATCTCCGGCCCGACACATCTTCCGTTGCTTCCTCGGAAGAGGACAAAGCCGAGGCGGCGACCCAGGGGCACCGCATCACGATCTATTCGGGCGCCAGCCAGACCACTGTAACGGCGCCGCGCTAAGCGCGCATCGGGAGGGGAGATGCACGAGCAGGCAAGACAAGTAAGGCAGTGGAGAGGCCGGCGCGGCGGAGCGGCGACGGGAAGCTCGGCTATTACCCTGGTACTCGCTTTTCTCGTTGCCCTTCTGTCGATGGAGAACAGCGCGCTTGCGGCGAGCCGCAATCTCGATGTGCCCGTTGGTGGACAGCGCATCCTGAAACTCGGTCAGACCATCGATCGCATCGCCATTGCGGACCCCTCCATCATAGACGTGAAAGTCATCTCTTCCCGGGAACTTCGCGTTCTGGGTCAACGGGACGGCACCACCGACCTGACGGTATGGTTTACCGGCGACGCATCGCTTTCCTACCATGTGGTCGTCGGCGCCGATCTGACCGGCCTTCGCGATGAACTCGCCCGCGATCCCATGCTGTCCGATGTTAGGGCGGTCGAAACCGGCAGGGGTGTCGTGCTCAAGGGACAGGTCTACAGCCTCGAAGACCGTCAGAGAGCGAAGGAGCTTGCCGGTTCCTATCTTGGCGAAAATGTCAGCGACATGCTTACCGTTGCCGACCGTCGCATGGTTGCTGTCGAAGTCCGCTTTGCGGCGGTTTCCACGAGCACGCTCAAGACGCTGGGCCTCAACTTTCAGAGCCTCGACAACAATATCCAGATCGCAGCGATCGGTCCCAATGCGGGTACCGGCTTTGGCTACAACGCGGGCAATTACGGAACAACCAATCCCGGCGGCGCATATGCCGGCCTTGAGCCCAATACGGACCTGCCGGTCGGGCAGGCCTTCAATCTCCTCATGGCCTGGCCGGGCAGCAACATTCTCGGTGTCATCAGCGCGCTCAGCAACGCGAACCTGGCGCAGCTTCTCGCGGAACCGACGCTCCTCGTCAGAAGCGGCGAAGATGCCGAGTTCCTGGCGGGCGGCGAAATCCCCATTCCCGTACCGCAATCGGGGACCGGCAACGGCACGGTAACGATCGAGTACAAGAAATTCGGCGTCCAGCTCGCCGTCGCGGCGACGGTCCTGGACAACGACCGGATCGTGCTCAAGGTGAGCCCGGAAGTAAGCGAGCTTGATTTCGCCAATGCGCTGGTCGTTCAGGGCTTTCGCATACCCGCGCTGCGGACGCGCTCGACGCGCACGACGATCGAACTTGGCGATGGCCAAAGCTTCGTGCTTGCCGGTCTCATGTACAGTTCATCGGGCAATGTCGAAGACCGCGTACCCGGTATCGGTGATCTGCCGGTCATCGGCTCGTTCTTCAAGCGCACACAGAACGCTCGCGAACGTCAGGAATTGATAATCGTTGCGACACCGCGTCTCGTCTCGCCGATGGAAGCGGGAGAGGTGCCAAAGCTGCCGGGCGAAGGCCAGTTGTACGATCCGAATCTCGGGCAGGTTCTGCTGAATGCGGAAACGCTCGAAGATCATGTCGTCAAACATGGATTGATGAGGTGAGTGCGATGCACCGTGTTCTCCTCGTCTCCGGCAGCAAGGAGCTGATCACTCATATCAAGCAGTCGCTCGAGGCGGAGGCGACGGTCATGTCCGTCGACCCTGCGGTCGACAACATGGTCGAAGTGGCAGAGCAGTTCCAGCCGGACGGCGTTCTGGTCGACAGTGACGTACGGCTGGGAGCGCGGACAGCCTTCGAGCGGCTGTCGACGATGCGGGAATGGTTTGACGATCTGCCCATGATCGTGATCGGAAACGAGGCGGGCGCGCAGCTCATCCTCACGGCCATGCGAGCGGGCGCCCAGGACTTCCTGGATCGGGATGCCGCGGCCGACGACATCAGAAAGGTCGTAGCGCGTCATATCTCCGCAGGCCGGGCCCGTTCCGTGACGTCGTCGCACATTCTGACAGTGCTGAGCGTTGGCGCGGGGGAAGAGGATGGTGATTTCGCACTCAATATGGCGGTCTCCATCGCGTCCTCGCGTCCACGCGAAGGCGTGCTTCTGGTCGACCTCGGTCTGCCGGCGAGCAATACGGCAATCTCGCTCGGCCTCGACCTTTCCTTCAGGGTCAAGGAAGCGGTGAAGGAGATGTCGCGGCTCGATCGTGCGCTTCTCGACTCGGCGCTTGCCCGCTGTCCGAGGTCCGGTCTCTATGTTCTGCCTCTGGCGCTCTACGGAGATACCGATACCTGGTCCGTCAATGTTCATGACCTCCGGGCGCTGCTCGAAATTTGCCAGTCGCTGTACGACGTCGTCATCGTCTCGTGCGGGCCGTTCTCGCGGCAGGAAGAACTTATCAATCTTCCCCCGGACGACGCGCCGTTCTTTCTGCCCTGCAACCAGCGATTTACTTCGATCAAGGGGGCGGCAGAAATGATCCGCTTCGTCCGTCACGTTCGTTCCGGCAAGCAGGAGCCGATCCTTGTCATCCATGAATTTGCGCCCGGAATGGCGCCGGATGCCGTGGGGATCAGAAGCGCGGTCGGTGCTGTCCGGGCTGTCGAACTCCCGGTGCGCTGGAGCGAGCTCGCCGAGAGCGTCAACCGCGGGGAGCCCCTTGGCCTCGTTGGATCGTCTCCTTATGCGCAACAACTGACCCGCCATCTGCAGGCTCTCAACCTTCTGCCCTTTCACGATGGCGGCGAAACAGCCGATCAACCGCTCAGGGCATGGGCGCGGAAGCTGCTCGGGGTGCTGCCATGAAGTCGATGCAGCCCTATATGCTCGATGAGAAGCCGCCGGTCTCCGATATCGGCGTGTCGGACAGCTATCAGGAGATCAAGTTTCGTGTCTTCGATCTGACGCTCGAATATCTTGACCAGCAAGGGGTCGAAGGCGAGGCGATGCCCGTTGCTGCGTTGCAGGACGAGATAGCGAGGGCGATAGCCGTCGTGCTGATGTCCCGCGGTATCGCGCTGAACATGCGCGAGCGTGCGCAACTGATCGAGGATGTCCAGAACGAGATTGTCGGCTTCGGGCCGCTCGAACCTCTGCTGAAGGATCCATCCGTTGATGACGTGATCGTCAACGGCCCTGCCAACATCTTCGTTGAACGGCACGGAGAACTCGAGCCGGTCCAGACACGCTTTCGCGACACGACGCATCTCATGAATGTCATTCAGCGTATTGTGAGCCCGATCGGCCGCCGCGTTGACGAGGGAACGCCCTATGTCGACGGGCGACTTCCCGATGGCTCTCGCGTCAACGTCATCATTCCACCGGTAGCGCTTGACGGTCCCATTCTGTCGATCCGCAAGTTCAAGCACATTCCGCTCACGGGTGAAGACCTTGTGCGCAACGCGACGATGACGCAGGAAGTACTCAAATATCTTTCGGGTGCCGTCCGCGAGAAGCAGAACATGCTGATTTGCGGTGGCACGGGATCGGGAAAGACAACGCTGCTGAACGTCATGAGCTCCTATATCGGTGCAAAGGAAAGACTGGTCACGATCGAGGACGCCGCCGAGCTTCAGCTCCAGCAGTCTCACGTGGTTCGTCTTGAGACCCGGCCGGCTTCACCCGACGGAGCAACGGATGTCACGGCCCGCGAGCTCCTTCGAAACGCCCTGCGCATGCGTCCCGACAGGATTATCCTGGGCGAGGTGCGTTCCAGTGAAGCAATCGAGATGCTGCAGGCCATGGGCACAGGTCATGACGGTTCGATGGCCACACTGCATGCAAATGCGCCGCGCGACGCATTGGAGCGTCTTGAAATGCTGATCGGCCTTCACGGCTTTTCTGCCGACCTTCAGGCTGTGCGCCGGTTCATTGCAGGCGCTGTCGATGTCGTCGTGCACACGGCGCGCCTGTCCGATGGCAAACGCAAGGTCGTTTCCGTCTGTGAGGTGGTTGGGATGGAAGGCCCGACCTATTCGCTGCGTGAAATCTTCGCCGATGGTGAGCTGGAAAAGAAGCGGGTTTTATAGAAGCGGGACACCGCAAGATGCAGGTACTGATTGCAGTTCTGGCCGTTCTTTGCTTCGCCGCGGGCGGATTTGCATTGTTTCTGCTCGCGCGCCTGCGCCGTGATCGCGACGTGACAATGCGTCTCGAGCAGCTGATCCATCGGTCTCCGGCCTCGAACAAGACGGCAGCCTTTCTTGGTGCCTGGCCGGACTCGACCCGCCTTCTTCCGGCTATCGTCCAGAATAAGCTCTATCAGGCAGGGATAGAGGTTCTGGCCGACAGGCTGACGGCACTGCTGATTTTTACGCTGTGTTTGTGGATAGCCTTGTCGATACTGTTCGGATTGATCGCCGCAACGATCGTTCTGCTCAGCGTTGTTCTTGTGTCTGCCGCGGTTGTGGACTACAGGGCACGACAGAGAATGAACGCGCTGTCCGACGCAATGCTCGGCTATTTCGATCGCGTCCGCCAATTGCTCGTCGTCGGGAACAGTCTGTCGGTAGCGCTCGCACGGGCAACGCAATCCTCACCGCCGATCGTTGTGGAGTTCTTTCAGCCGACGATCCGTCGCATAGCAAACGGTGCGGGCGTGGCCGAAAGCGTCAACCAGCTCGCACGCGAACTGGACCTTTATGAACTGCGGTTGTTCGGTGCGGCAATCGAAACGAATCTTCGTTTCGGTGGTTCTCTGACGGCGATCTTGTCCAGTCTCATCGAAAACATTCGTCGGCGCGCGTCGGTCATGCGGGAGGTGCGCGTCAGCACATCCCAGATCCGCGCCAGCGCCTGGGTTCTGGGCCTTCTGCCGATGGTGGTTGCATCGGCCGTCGTGGTGCAAAGCCCCGAGTATATGCGCTGGTTCATTGAAGAGCCGGTCGGCAGGCAGCTCCTGATCTACTGTGGCATATCGCAGGTGCTGGGGGCTTTCATGATGCGAAGTGTAGTGCGTACGGCATCGTACTAGTTGCGAAGAGAGAAACGCGAGCATGCTGGATGGATTGACATGGATGGTAGCGGTGGCCGCTCTGGCAGCCGGCAGCTTCGTGTTCGTCACCTCTTTCTCGCTCATCGCGAGGCGGCACGAGGTGGCTGTGCGCCTTTTCCATCTTTTCATGCCCGAGCGCGAACACGGAACCATTGTGGTCATGGCGCTTCGGTTCCTCGAGCAAGCAGGCCGGCGTATCGAAGGATCGCGGATCAATCGCGAGTTGCGGGCGCTTGTCCAGCGGGCAGGCCTTTTCCAGCCTTCGGCTGTCTACATCTTCGTCGCCCTGCGCTATCTGATAGCGCTCGTTGTGGCGTTCCTTGTTCTGACCTTCCGCTATGGCGCCGACGGAATAACGCCGGTCGATTTCTTCCTCGCGCTTCTCTTCGGCTATCTTTTTTATCGCTACGCGCTCATCGGGTTGAAAGTTTACGGAGACCGGCGGGCCAATGTCATTCGCGGAGAGTTGCCCCCTGTCCTCGACATCATGTTGATGGCGCTCGATGCGGGGGTCAGCATTGATCAATGCATGCGCTATGTGGCGAACGTCACGGACAGCACGGCTCCGGTTACCAGCGAATGTCTTCGCCGTCACATCGCGGATATCGACGCCGGCATGCCCTACGACGCGGCGCTGGATCGTCTTGGGCAGCGTCTCGGAGTCGATGAGGGTCAGGATCTCGCGGCAACCATCAAGCAGGCGTTGTTTCAGGGTGGCGAGCTTGGAACCACGCTCCGCCGCTTCTCCGCGGACTTGACCGACAAACGCCTGGCGACCGCGCGGGAACAGGTCGGCCGCAAGGCGCCGCAGCTCACCATGGTCATGATCATCTTTTTCATGCCCGTGCTTCTTATCGTGCTGGCGGGTCCCGCGGTGGTGAACCTCAAGGGAGCGCTCAGGACAGCGGGTCAGGAACTGGCGACAAAGGGGGATATCGTCAAATGAAGCCCGTCATCGCGATTTCCCTCTGCCTGGCGATTGCCGGCTGCGCCGATTCCGGTTTCGACTTCGACCCGGTTTCGACCGTCATTCCCTCGTCGAGCGAGGTGAAGTCTCTTGACGATGCGTCGACCTCGAAGCTTTACCTGAGTGTCGTGAACGGGCTCCTGGAACAGGGGCGCTATCACGCCGCGCTGGCTTATCTCGATCAATATGCGGTGCAGGAGAAGAAGACACCCTATTTCACGGAACTCTATGGCGAAGCGCTGCTTGGCACCAAGCAATACGACAAAGCGGCGGAAGCCTTCGCAGAGCTCGAAGACACGGAACGCGAATCTGAAGGGTTCAGCGGGCTTGGCCGCGTGAGCGCCTCGAGCGGAGACTGGGCAGGCGCGGTTGTTCATTTCAAGCGGGCCGTCGCATCGCGTCCGTCCAGCGCCGAGTATCTGAACAATCTCGGCTATGCGCAGCTCTGCGCCGGCGGTGCGGTCAGGGAAGCGGAGTTCAACCTGCGCCAGGCACAGGAACTCGATCCGTCATCGGCTTCGATCCGCAACAATCTGATGATTGCCCTGCTTCTCTCCGGCAAGGACAACGAGGCACGCCGCCTTCTCTCCGGCATTCCGACGGCGCGGGAACGCGCCGAGGTCCAGAAATTCGCAGCCGATTGGCTCAAGCAGCGGCCCGAAACCAGCGCCGCCCAGGAGGAAATGTGATGAAAGCCCATGTTGCGTGCCGGCGTTCAGGTGCCGCACTGATGCTTTTGCTGATGGGGCTCGCGGCTGGCTGTGCCCAGCCGAACGAGCCGTCTCCCGCTCCTGCCACCGAGTCGCAAGCGAAGCAGGTTCTGGATGCGCAATACGCGGCGAAAGGTAATCCGAAGCCGATGCAGGCGTCGGAAGCGGACCGGATTTACGAGAACTATCTTGAAAATATCGGTGAGCCGCTGGAAAGCGAAAGCACAACGGATGAGTAGTATTGGTACGCAGTTTTATGTGATCTTGATAGAAACTCAAAATTTCACAAATAGAGTTAGAAAGTAAACCCACTGTACATTGTGGCTTTAACGTCTCTTAGGAGATTGAGCATAATATCTTTACTGAAGAATTGCAGCCAGAGCGCTCAATATGGTGAAATTGTAGATGTGCAGAGTGAGAAGTGGGGCAGGGGAGGCCTGATCTGTAAGCGCCGGAAACGGCATGAAAAGTTGGAGGGTTCGATGTCTGGAAGTGTGAAGAAGGCGTTTTTGCGCCGGTTCGTCGAGGATGAAAGCGGTATCTCCGCTGTGGAATATGGCCTGCTCGCTGCGGGTATCGCGGTCGGTCTGTGGGCGCTTGTCGGTGGTGAGGGCGGTATCGGTCCAAGTCTTCAGAGCGTCTTTGGCTCTGTGAAAACCGACCTGGCGACGGCAGCGCCCTGACGGCTGATCGGATATCCAGAATGTTTTTTCGCTCGCTTACCGGGCACAACGCTTCGCACGGCACCTTTCCTTCGGGAAAGGTGCCGGCACGGGAGCGTTTTGTCCATGACAAGCGGGGATCCGTGGCGATCGAGTTTGCTTTCATCGCCGCTGTTTTTCTTGCGATCCTTTTCGGGATCATGTCCTACGGATTCCAATTCGCAACGCGCATTGCGCTCTCCTATGCCGTGACGGAGGGCGGCCGGGCAGCAGTGGCGGGTCTGGACGGAGCCGAACGCGAAACCTATGCGACTGCAGCGATGACACGCGCGTTGGACGCATATTCACCACTGGTCGATCCGGCTCTCGCTCAGATGACCTTTACCCAGGGCACCTCGGCAGCGGGCGATACGCTGGAAATCGGCATCGACTATACCGATGCGCGCTTCTCGTTCCTGCCGTTCGTCCCGACACCGGAGGAAACGATCCGTGTGGAGACGACCTTCGTTGTAGCCGATCCGTCGGGATAGGTAGCGCATGGCTGTGCAGGACGAGCGCGAACCCGACGATCCCGGCGCGGGGCGCGGCGAGCAGCTTTCTTCCTTTGCGTCGCAAACGCTTGCCCTTTTTCTCGCTGAAACCGAAGAGCAGGCCCGCTCCGAGCTGGAGGCGATATCGCGTCGCCTGGCGGAACAGGTCTCAGAGCCGGTTGCGATTTGCGAGCTTGGCCTCTCGCCGAACGGACGGCCGCTCATGCTGTGGCAGTCGACCGAGGGGGGTCTGTCGGTCGAAGAAGACAACGTCTTCGCCGATTGGCTCAGGCGCGCATCTCGCGTGGGAGGCGAGTTGACAAGCGCGACGCGTGGAAGCTGGTGCGGCGTTCTCTCCGCGGACACGCTGAGTGGCGAAACCGGACTGCGTATGGCGGTCATGCTGCAATCCGCTCCAGCCAACGCCGAAACCATCGCTCACGCTTATGGCATTGCCGACGCCGCCGTTGCGGCAATGGTGCGTATCCGAAAGAGCAAGGCGTCGAGCCTGGAGCGTCGGCGGTTCGATGCAATGTATGAATCGACGAGAGCCTGGCTTGAGCTCGGAGCAGACATTGTCTGGGAGGCTTCGGCGGAAGGCGTGCTCCGCTGTCGCCGGATCATGAACCGCCGGGGCGACGCAGGCCGCGCAGTCGACGGTATGGATCTCAAGTCCCTGCACGTCGGAGGAGGTGGCCGAAGCCTGCTCGACTATCTGGAACAGGAAGGAAGTGTGCGTCATCTGAGAGCCCGTTTGCCGCGGGACGCCGCTGTAAATCTGCCTGCAAACGAGACGGTATATGTCTCGGCAATGCGGCGTCCGGCGTCAGCTTCGGATGAAGCGCCTTATGTAGGCACGTTCACCTTGATCGGCGAGTACGGACCCTCAAGCCATACGCGCGAAACGGCGGCGATGATGATCCAGGTGCGCGGCGCAAGATTGCGCGAAGAACAGCAGCGCCGCGAGGCGGAGGCGATGCTGCAGGGTTTGCGGCTGTTGCTGGGTCAGGATTCCTCGCGAGACAAGATGGCGAAACTTGTCTCTCTCATTCTGGAATGCATCGGCGGCAACGAAGCACGTGTCGCGCAGCGCGGGCTGGACGGCAGGCCGCGCCTTCTGGTGCCGGAGCAGAGAGTACTCGGCGCGGATGCCGATGCCGCCCTCGATCTCGTCGCCGCGAACGCACCAGGTGGCCTCGCAACCGTCTACGATGCAAGCGCCGACGAAGGACGACGCATCGCCCACCCCTTTGGGCTCGAGGGCGGCCACGTGGCGGTCTTGTCGTTGCCGCTACGAGGCGAGACGGCGTACCTCATCTGCACGACGAACAGAAGCGAGGGATTTGCTGCCGCCGACATCGATTTCGCGGATCGGTTTACGCTGCTTCTGCGGCAGGCGCTGTTCCTCAGGGAAGAGCAATCGCAAATGGCGCAGACAGCGAAGATGGCGGCGCTCGGACAAATGTCTGCAAGCATAGCGCACGAACTTCGGCAGCCACTGAATACGATATCGCTCGCCGTGCAGAATCTGGAATACCTGCTCGAGGCGCCAGAGGTAGACGCCGCTGCGGTTGCTTCGAAGATCGGACGCGTTCTGGCTCAGGTCGAGCGTGCGAGCGATGTTATAGATCGCATGCGCCGTTTTGGCCGCAAGAGTGTCGGCGAGCACGCAATACTGCCTTTGCGAACCGCCATCGAGAACGTCGAAGCCATAATGCACCATGTCCTGTTGAGGGCAGGCGTGCGTCTCGAAGTCAACATCCCGGCCGATCTGACCGCCTACGCCGATCAACTGCAGCTGGAACAGGTCGTGAGCAACCTCATTCAGAACGCAGTCGATGCCATATCGGGCATCGGCGCCAAAAGCGAACGCGACGAAGGGTTGATCCGGATTGTCGCCGCACGTTCGGACGAAGAGGAAGGAATGGTCCAGCTGCGCATCGAGGACAGCGGTCCGGGATTTCGATCGGAAATCATGGAGCGCGTACTGGAGCCCTTCTTCACCACCAAATCGGCGGATCACGGTACCGGTCTCGGTCTCGCGATTTGCGAGACGATCGTCCGGGAAAGCGGAGGCCGGCTCGAAATCGGCAATCACGACGGCGGCGGCTATGTCGCAATCATCCTGCCGCACGACGCTGGGTGACGGCCATTCAATCGCCGCTCGGAAATCCCGTAAACAGATAGCCCTTGCCGCGAATGGTCTTGATGACCATCGGGTGATCGGGATTGGGTTCGAGCTTCCGCCGCAGCTTCACCACGATACTGTCGAGGCTGCGATCGTAGGGCTGCCACTGGCGGTTGAAGACCCGCCGGCACAGCTCTTCGCGAGTCTGCGGATCGCCCTCATGGGCCACCAACTCGATCAGGAGATCGCATTCTGCCGTTGTGAGCGGCACAAGCGAGCCGTCTGGAGTCGAAAGGCGGCGTCTGTGAGGATCGAACTTCCACCGCGCGACGGCATCGCTCTGTTCTTCTGAAACCGGACCGCCCTTGCGGTTGCTCGAGCCGCCGGAGCTGCCGCTGCGGCGCAGAAGAGCTCTGATGCGCGCGAGAAGCTCGCGCAGGTTTACCGGCTTCACGACATAGTCGTCGGCACCGAGTTCAAGTCCGACGACCTTGTCGGTCGGCTCGCCTTGCCCTGTGACCATGATACAGGGGGTTGTGTGAGTCTGCCGAATTTCACGGAGCACATCGAAGCCGTTGTCGGCGCCGAGCAGCAGGTCGAGGACGATGAGGTCGAACCTGTGTTCGGAAAAAATCTTCAGCGCGGTCTCAGCATCACCGGCTTCCATGACGGTCATGCCGTTTGCGCTGAGGTAAGACTTCAATTCTTCACGAATCTCCGGGTCGTCATCCACAAGCAGCAATGAAGCGCCGTGTGTACCGGATGTATTGGCGGTTCCGCTATGTTCCGCAGTGATCGCCATCGTTTCTCCCTCCCACCGGATCAAGCAATAACGTTTGCCGAATTCAAGGCCAGAGCACCCTCATACTCTACTCCCGAACAGCGCCAAGTTTAGACCTTCGACGTTTAAGAATCCTATACTAAATTCCCCGGAACCACTGTTCCGTTTTGACTGATCGAACGCTTGATTGCTCTCAACTCCGATCACACAACACCGCACGATTTATTTGAAGTGCGTATCCTCGCTACGGCTTTTACTCGACCGCGCCGATACCATCTGCATTTCACCAATCCGTACAGTTTTCTACACCTTGCCGCCTGTTTTTCCCTGCAAGGTCGAGCATCTGCAAAGCAGCGGGCTTGAGTAGCGTCATATTGAGGACCGGGCCATGAACTACGAATGTGAACTCAAGAACAGCGGTCAGAATCCGATGGATGATCGCACGACGGACCTGGCGGGTGCTGTCGAAAGCTTGAGCGATAACGAACTCCGGGATCTGCTGGTTGCGCTTCTCTCCGAGTGGCGCAAGCGTTGCGATCTGAACGAGCCGTTTCGCAACTAGCTTGTGTTGATCGGATCTGCAGTTACTCCGCAGATCCCTTGTCGCACGAATATCCCCATGCCAGGCTCGTCGCGAGGTCGAGGTTGGCGGGCAGGTCTCGAATTTGCGGGCGTTGCTCCAGAAGAGCCAGAAAAAGGACACGAACATTTTCTGCGCTCACTCCTTCCGCCGGGAGACAGAAATCGAGCTTGCTCATGTTTCGGCGGGACACGGAGTAGTGCCCGAGAAATCCCTGGATATAGGCTCCGCAGATGCCCAGCCTTTGACGCTCCTCTTCGGTGAGCGCGTTTGCATCCCCGGGATTGCTGCACACGGCAGCGAGGTCTGCCCCGGTCTGCAGCGAATATGTTGGCGCCGCCATGGCGGGCCCTGTAAAGGCGATTGCTGCCGCAAGTGTGCTCGTCAAGGCGTTAAGCCGCATTGTCTTGCCCATCCCGTTTCTCCCGTCTTGGCCGGCATCCTTGATGTTTCCGGCCGTTGCTGGTTCGGGAGAAATCTATCAAGCTGAGTCAAACAACTTGATCGTGTGTTGTCGTTTTATGTCGACGGATGTCGCCGTTATGGCAAAAACGGGCGTGCGGTCAAAAGGTTCCGCTCGGCGTTACCATGGCCCTGAGCGGTACGTTCGGGCGCAGCACGATGCGGGCCTGCGGCATGACCTCGCCGGCATTGACGACATTGATATGCGCCCGCTGAGCATAGGTACCGAGGATGAGAATGGCCTCCAGTATCGCGAAGCTTGCGCCGATACAGATGCGGTGTCCGCCGCCGAACGGCATGTAGACATGGCGAGGCCGTGCGGCAGCCTCCTCGCCGATGAAGCGCATGGGATCGAAATGGTCCGGATCGCGCCAGTGCCGTCTGTGGCGGTGCAGAAGCCACGGAGATATGAGAATCGCCTCGCCCTTCGGCACGGTCAGATCCGGAAGCAGTTCGGTGGTCTTCTCCGCGCGCCGCATGAGATTCGCGACGACGGGATAAAGCCTCAGCGCCTCGTCGATCACCGCGCGGGTAAGGACGAGAGACGGAACGTCTTCGGCATCAAGCGGCCGGCCGCCGGTCACCTGAAGCACTTCCTCGCGGATGCGCTCCTGCCACTCCGGATAGAGCGTGAGCAGATACCAGACCCAGGTCATTGTCGTCGCGGTCGTCTCGTGCCCGGCGAGAAGGAAGGTCGCGACCTCGTCGCGTATCTGGTCGACCGTCATCTCGTGCCCATCCTCGCTTCGGGAGGCGGCCATCAGACGGTGGAGAAGAGTGGTTGCCTCGGCGTCGTCCGCCTTCGCCTCCTCGATGATCTTGCGGGCAAACCGGTCGAGCTGGCGTCGCCCGGGGTTGACGATTGCCTCGATGAAGCGGTCGCGCAGGCTTCCGGGAAGAAACGCTGACGCCAGAAACATCGCCGGAAACTTGTCGAGCGTCTCTGTCACCGTGTCCGAAATGCCTTCGATGCTTTCATCGAGATCGGCGCTGAGAACGGCTTCGCCGATGATCTCGAGCGTGAGCTTCGTCATCTCCTGATCGATGCGGTAGACACCATTGTGCTCAAGCGCACGCTTCGCCGATCGTTCGGCCGCGCGAACGAAAAGCGGCGCGAAATCCTTCACGCTCGAATGCTGGAAGATCGGCGCCGCGAGCTTTCTGTTCCGGCGCCATTCCGCGCCTTCGGCGGTCAGCAAGCCATTGCCCAGCAACGGTTTCAGGATGGCGAGCTGATTATCTTCCTTGGGAAAATGCTCCGCTTCCGTCACCAGAACGCGCCGGATAGCCTCCGGTTCGTTGATGAGCACGCCGCGCCCTGTGCGCGAGATGCCAACACGAAAGTCGCAATAGCGCACCTTGTACCAATAGTCCGGATAGGATGCGATCAGATTGGCGAGCAGGCGCGGCTTGAGGAGCGCCATCGCTATGCCCGGCGCTTCCTTCGGCGGCATCGGCCGTGCCGGCAAGATGCTGTCTGCGTCCCACTCGAACGCCGTTTCCGCTATTGCTGCCATCTGCTGTTCCTCTGACCAACGGCCTTCAGATCGGATTCACTTCCGCGCCGCCGAAATCGCTCATCACCGAGGAAACGAGCTCGCGGTTGTCGTGGTCCCAGGGATGAAAGTCCTTCTTGTAGAAGTCGAGGTAGGGCTGCTTCAGGCCGCGCAATGCGCCCTTCTCACCGAAGAGAAACTTGAAGCCGCCGCGCCATAGTTCGAAGCGCGAGCCTTCGTAGTCGCGCAGCAGAAGCCGCATGTTGCGGATCACGTGCTGGGTGAATTCCAGCGTAACGAGCGCCATCGAAAGGCGGCGGCGCCACGTCTTGCCGCCCACCGCGACAAAGACGTCGAAAGCGACGGCCTTGTGTTCCGTTTCCTCAAGCGCATGCCAGCGCCACAACGCCGCCATTTCGGGATGCGCGCCCTCAAGTCCCTCGGGATTGCGGAACGTGGCGTCGGCGAGGATTGCGGTAAGATGTTCGAAAGCGACGGTTCCGCTCAGTTGCTGTTTCGGAGTGAGCAGCTTGCGCGCCAGCTTCTGGCGCCGGTTGACGGCCCGCTCCATTTTTTCAAGCGGCACACCGCGCGCCCGGCATAGCGCCTCGTTGTAGCGTTGATGTTCGCGGCGATGCACGGCCTCCTGCGCCATGAAACCGCGAACGCGCCGCTCCAGCTCCGGATCGTCGAACTTTCCGCGAAACGCCTTCACACTGTCGATGAAGAATTGTTCGCCAAGCGGAAACAGGATCGACATGGCGTCGAAGAAGGCTGTCTTGAACGCATCTCCGCCATGCCAGTTCGTCGCCAGTGTCTCGTCGATGTTGAACTGCCGGTTCCGAGGCACAATTTCGACATTTTGCGGCGTGCGGGAAAGGCTTTGGCTGTGCATCTTGGGCCTCCTGGGTTTGGCGTGACGCGCGCTTGCGCGTCTTGACTGCCTACATAAGCATTTGACGCCGGGGCAGGAGGTCATGTTCGGCCAAGCTGGGGGTCATAAACGGACACACGATGCGTATTGAACCGGGTTATGTTGAAATCGTCGCTGCCGTCCTCAGGGAACTGGGGCAGGAACCTGAACGCTTTCCGTTGCCGCGAACCGGCCCTGTTTCCGAAGACGAGTTTCGCCGAATGTCGGAAAACCTCGTTCACCTCACGGGGGATCCGGCGATCGCCCTGCGGCTCGGTGCAAGCATGCATCTCGGTACACATGGACTTCTGGGACATGCCATTCTGAGCAGCCGCAGCCTCCGTCAGGCCGCGGGTCTGATGATTCAGTACAGTCCCCTCCAGGGTGCGCAGGGAGATATACAGCTGGCGTTTACCGGTGATCGGGCGATCCTCACCTTCGAACCGCCATTCGAGGTCGATGGTGCACCCCACTTTCTCGTGGAGCTCTTTTTTGCGGGCGTTCTCGCCGCGCTGCGCCAGCTCATCGGTCCGTTGCCGGATGAATGCCGCCTCGAACTGGCCTATGTACCCGCAATGCCCGATGAGACTTATCGCCGTTACCTTGGGGTGAAGGTGTCGTTCGGACATGCAGTCAATCGTTTTGTGGGGCCGAATGAGCGCATCGACCAGCCTCTCTCTGCGGCCGGCATTCCGGTCGCCGAAATGTACCGGAGGCAGTGCGAAAAATTGCTGCGCGACATGAACGCAACGGGAGGTGTGGCGGACGAAGTCCGGCGCATGGTTCTAGGAGCGCGCGGAAAGTTTCCAGGCATTGAAACCGCCGCCCGCCGGTTGAACGTCAGCGAACGTACGCTGCGTCGGCGTTTGTCGGAGGAAGGTGTGTCCTATCGTGGCATTGTCGACGATGTGCGCAGCTATCTCGCGCGGGAATATCTGCGCGAAACACCTCTTTGCGTAGCGGACGTCGCATCGTTGCTTGGCTTTGACGATGTCGCAAACTTCCGCCGCGCCTTCAGGAAATGGAATGGCTGCGCGCCGCAGGATTTCCGCTCCCGCGCCGCGGACCAGAATGGCACATGCGTTTCGTCTGTTGACAGGGTCGTATCAGGTGAACAAACGCACACGCAATCGCACATGCTTCCACACCATAAAACGTTCGTGTGACTTAGGCTCCCGGCAGTTCAACGATGCGAGGGAAGGATAAGGCTGATGTCCATGAACGCGACGAAGATAGCTGCGGCGATGGGAGCGATGCTGCTCGCCACGGCCTGCAGCTCCGGCGACTCTGCATTTGGCGGCGGTAGTGGCGGCGGCGGTGGCGGCACGCCGAGTTCCGTGACCACGCTCGGCGTGACCGGCGAAGGCGGCACCACGGAAAAGCTCGGACTCGCCGGGCTCACCGATCCGCTGCTCGGCACCGAGGGTGTGCTCGGCGGCGGCGATGAAGGTCTCATTGGCGGCCAGGTTCCCGACGAACTCGCCGAGGGACTTGCTCCTGTCTCGGACGGTCTCGAGCCGGTCATGACCGCTCTCGACCAGGTTCCGCTGGAGATGGTGACGGAGCAGATTCCAGCGCTCGGTATTTCAGGCGAAGGCGGTCTCGGCGAAGACCTGATCGGTCAGGATTTGACGGGTATGCTGCTCGGAGAGACAGGCACGGTGCCTGCTACTCTGGCCGGCGGCAACGACGGGGCGCTCGGCAACCTCATTCCGGAAGGCGCAATCCCGGGGCTTCCGGGCGGCGATGGCGGTGATCCACTCGCGCCCCTAACCGACCTTGTGGATGGGCTGGCCGGCGGCGAACTGCCCGGTCTTCCCGGCGGCGATGGCGGCGATCCGCTCGCGCCGGTAACCGACCTTGTCGGCGGCCTCACGGGAGGTGAACTGCCGGGTGTGCCCGGCGGTGATGGTGGCGATCCGCTCGCCCCGGTTACGGATCTTGTCGGCGGCCTCGCGGAAGGCGGACTTCCTGCCCTGCCGGGCACCGAATAAAGGACCGGTAATCGCGCGAATATCGGGAGGCGGGGCTTTTGTCCCGCCTCTCTCTTTTGTGTCAGCCACCGGTAGCTGCTCGTTCTCCGTTGGCAAGAAAATGTCCAAGCCAGACTTCGGGCCCAGCCGTTAGGCAATCTCCATGGCAATTTCCGGAGCTTTCGTCCCGCTCGATCGTCCAGGCATCGTCGCTGCGCGCGAGTGAGATTGTTCTCGCGGATTGCGCCTGCGCATCGCGCCAGACGGCGTGCAGTTCGCTGCCACCCTCAATGCGTATCTCCCAGGGAATACTCGTATCGAAGCGGAGCGAAGGATCCTTGATCATCCGGAGATGTGCATTGTCCCGCAGCGCATCCAGCAGCGGCGGAACGAGATCGATGTGCATGAGATAGGCGCGGTCCCCCCGCAGATGCGCGCGCCACGAGGGAATACGCCTTGGAAAGACGAGGGGCACCGGTGACTCGTCGGGATCGGTCCGATGACTTGCGATCTTCTGCGCCACGCGCATGGCGGCGACCTTGCTCAGAACGAAGACCCACTGCCTGTATCGGCTGTCGACAGCCATCGCCGTTGCCGGGATGTTGGCCTGGAGGAATTTCATGAGGTCGCCGGAACCGCTGAACAGCGCGGTGGCGATAAGAGACATGGAACCGGTCAGGACGATCGTGTCATCCCGAATGTCGCTTAGGGAAGCTGAGGCGAGCGGCTTTTTTGTCAATGTTCCTGTCCGGCCAGTGATCGGACCCCGTCGCGTGGCCCATATGTCGTTCCCGCCCTGAGGCGCATGCTTCCATTCTCTCCGGCGGCAAAAATGTGGCGCCCGCTTCCTCGCGGATAGCGGGCGCCTCTTTCGTTGCATGGTGAGGACTTTCCGCGATTTCCCCGGGGTGAGGGATGCTGCATCGAGATCGAGGAGAACCGTCACGATCGAAATGACAGCTGGGGAAACGGCGTCGGTCGTCTCGCCACGCGGCGAAAGTTCCGTTGGTTGGATCGTTGCAACGTCAGGCATCGCAAGTCCATCGGAATTACAAAGAATTACACTCACACAATCGCCACCACGGGATTGCGTCGCTCGTACTCTTCCTTCCAGACATTCGTATACGGATAAAAGCGAATACTCCGACTGATTCCGAACATATCGCCACATTTCTCTACATCGTCTCTCCGCGGGAATTTGCTACGCAAGTTCACACGGGAGGAAAAATCATGCGTACATCTCTGGTCGTTCTCATCGCTTCGGGCCTGCTTTCGGGTTGCATCACCTCTGGTGGGGATGGCGACCCGTCCGCCATAAGGTCCAGCTCTGTCTCAAGCACCTCCGCGGTCGCCGGCACTCAGCTCGGCGTCGCCGGTGAAGGTGGCGTTTCCGAGGAACTTGCCGGCGCCGATCTGCTCACCCCGCTGATCGGGGGAGGGGGTCTCGTCGGTGCGACGCTGGGGGGTGGCGACGAGGGTGTGCTCGCCGGAAATCTGCCTGCTGAAAGCCCGATCCCCGCCGACGCCACGGCGCCGCTCACGGACGGGCTTGCCCAGATCGAATCGCAGGTGCCCCATCTCGGGGTTTCGGGCGAAGGCGGCCTGTCCGAAGATCTTCTCGGCCACGACATCACGGGCATGCTGGTCGGCACTGAAGGTGGTGCCGTTCCGGTATTGCTGTCGGGTGGCGGTGAAGCGCAGCTCGGCAGTGTCGTGCCGGAAGGCACGGCGCCCCTGGCGCCCGTTGGCGACTTGGCGGCCGATCTGATCGGCGGTGCACAAGCCAATTCATCGGACGGAAATCTTAATGCACTTGCGCCGGTACTGAGCCCCATCATTCTCAGCGTGTCTGGCGCGGGCGGCGAGGGCGATGGCCCGGTGCCGGGCGTTGCGGTGCCCTCTCTTCCGATTGAGCAGCTCGCTCCTGTTGTCGTTCCTGCCGCAAATGCTGCAACTCAGGTTCTGGCGACGCCGCTGCTGCCGAACGGCACGACGGCGACGGACGTAGTGCTCCCGGTTGTTCTGGGGGCCGGCGCCGGCATCGCCGATGCCGCCCTGCCGCTCGAAACGGTCAACGACACCATCATCACAGTATTGCCGTAGCGGCTCGCGCGGGGGCGCTGGTTCTGCGAGTTGAGGGAGGAACAGGATAATGAAACTTCGGGTTTTAGGTTCGATGGCCGCGCTTGCGGGTTTTTTCGCCTTTCCGGTCGGAACGCAGGCTGCCCAGATCAAGTTGGGCGAGGTCGACATAGCGATCTCCACGACTGTTTCGGCCGGCGCCAGCATGCGGGTGTCGGAGCAAAGCTGTGAATACATCTCTGTCTTCAACGGCGGCTGCACGGCTCCCGGTGGCACTGATTACGACGTCAACTCGGATGACGGCAACGTCAACGTCGAGCGCGGTGAATTCATCTCGACACCGGTGAAAGTGATTTCCGAAGCTGACTTCAAGTGGGACAAATACGGCTTCTTTGTCCGCGCCAAGGCGTTCTACGACTATGTCGGCGACCAGGAACTCAGTAATGGCGGAGGCAAGTACGGTCCGATACTGGCGGGCGGATCGCAGCGTCGTCCCCTTGAAGACGAATTCCGTGGCGACGATGCACGCAATCTTCAGGGCCGCTCCTTTGATTTGCTCGACGCCTTTGCCTACACCAACTTCCTCGTTGCAGACATGCCGACGACGGTCCGCATTGGCCGCCAGGCGGTAAACTGGGGCGAAAGCCTTTTCATTCCCGGCGGCGTTTCGGCTTACCTGCCGCTCGACGTGTCGGCACTGGTTCGCCCCGGTGTTGAGCTGAAGGAAGTCTTCCTGCCGCAGAACTCGATCTTTGCCAGCGTCGGGCTGCCGGCAAATCTCACTTTAGAAGCGCAGTATGTTTTCCAGTGGGAAGAATCGGTCCTTCCCGCTTGTGGCAGTTTCTTCGCACCGAGCGATGCGGCTGCTGCCGGCTGCCGCTACGCGCTCAGCGGTGGTGAAGTCTATAATCTCGGCGGTGGAATGAGCTATTCGCCGACGGCGTTCATTCCTCGCGGGCGCGATCAGCGCGCCGATGACCAGGGGCAGTTCGGCCTGGCACTTCGCTACTACGCCGACTGGCTCAACAAGGGTACTGAGCTTTCCGCCTATTTCGTGAACTTCCACTCGAAGCTGCCTGTCGGCACGTTCACGGCGTCGACGCCGACGGCAACAACGGTTGCATTGCAGGCTTTCTGCAATCCCGCTGTGCCGGGAGCGCCGTCGAGCCCGAGCTGTACGACAGCAGTGCCGGGTCTCACCGACGATGCCGGCCGCCCGGTTTCTTTCGGCCAGGGAATTTTTGCGGAAGCCGCCGGCGACAACAAGAATCTGGTCGTTCAGTACCCTGAAGATATCGAGATGTTCGGCTGGAGCTTCAACACCACCATTCCGATCATCGGCGATGCGACGGCGCTGTCCGGCGAACTCGCTTACTATCCGGACATGCCCTTCCAGCTCGATACGGGCGAGATTTTCGGCGCGGACATCGAGAACTTCGGCTATACGCCGGGACCGGGCGAACCGGATTACTATCAGGGCCCGGCTGTGGCCCCCGGTTCGGTCATTCCGGGTTACCGGGAAACCGAGGCGCTGCATGGCCAGATCTACACGCTGAGCACACTCACGCCTTCCGATCCCATCGTGAACTTCCTGGATGGTAATCTGCTCATCCTGGTTGCCAATGTCGGCTTCCAGTACCTGCCGGATGCGGAAGGCAACCGCTACGCCATCCCCCGGTCGAGTGAAACCAGCGCCAATCCCGGCACCGCAGCAACGTTCGGCGACAACTGTGTTCGCCTCGGCACCTGCACCATCGACCCGGTCTATGCCTCGTCATTCTCCTGGGGATACCGGTTGCTGGCGCAGATGGAATACAACAACGCCTTCGGGACGCCCTATACGCTGAGCCCCCAGATCATCTGGAGCCACGATGTCAGCGGCTATTCGGCGGGTCCGATCGGTCCGGGCTTCGTCGAAGGCAAGAAGGCGGTGACGCTCGGCGTGACGGCGAGCTATCTCGACCAGTATCGTCTGTCGCTCGACTACACCAACAACTTCGGCGCGAAATACCGCAACGGGTCCTATGATAAGGACTTCGTCAGCATGACCGCGTCGTACACCTTCTAGAGAGAGGCCACTCTCTGACCTGAGGCCAACAGCCTGGCCTCGCGTCGCGGCCCGTTCCCGGGAAACCGGGGGCGGGTCGTCGGCGTTGGGGGAGGGTCAGTCTTGCGCGGGTTGCAGGTAGCCGCGCGTCAGCACTTCCAGCACGACATCGGCATAGCGCCGCTGCAACGCTTCGTCGATCTCTTCCACACCGTGGACGAATTTCAGGATCGAGCGGTTGGCGAAGATCTGCTCGCAGGCACCGAGCGCAGCCATATAAAAAAGTTCCGGGTCGATGGGCCGTATGCTGCCATCCTTGATCCCGGCCTCCATCAGGTCCTTTGCCGAGCGGGCGAGCGGTTCTGCAAAGAACTGCGTGATCTCGCGCGCATGTTCCTCCGACCCGTCCCGCATCACCGCCGCCAGCAGCCGGTAGAGATAGGGATAGCGGAAAAAGGTGCGGATCACGCCCGCGAGGTGCCGCCTGAGTTTTTCGGCCGGACTTATGTTGAGAGAGAGCAGCCGGTCGAGCTCGCCGAGCGCTGTTACCGCGTCGCGTTTCGCCAGCGCCAGCAGCAGCCCGTCCTTGCCGCCGAAATAGTAGCTCACCAGCGCGACGTTCACTTCCGCCCGGGCGGCAATGTCGGTAAGCGGCACGTCGATCGACTGCCGCTCGCTCATGACGGCGCTTGCAGCATCAAGCAGCAACTCCCGTGCTGCCGGTCGTGCCGGGGCGGCTCTCGCTTTGCCCCTGTCCTGCGCCTCCATGAAAGGCCTCCTTGCTTCCGTGCCTTTTTCAATTTAAATGTAGATTTAAATTTTTAAATGCGCCATTAAAAAGAGCCCGCGTGAAGACGGGATCAGGGAGGCGGACGATGAAGGTAACGGCTGCGGTCGCGCGTGCGCCCGAGGCTGATTTCAGCATCGAGGAACTGGAGATCGACGAGCCGCGCGAGGACGAGATTCTCGTGCGCGTGGTTGGCGTCGGCCTCTGCCACACCGATCTTGTCTTCAAGGCGAGCCAGACCATCGCGCCCCCCGCCGTCTTCGGCCATGAAGGCTCCGGGATCGTCGAGAAGGTCGGCGCCGCGGTCAGAAAGGTCGCGCCCGGCGACCGCGTCGCCATCACCTTCCGCTCCTGCGGTACCTGCCCGCGCTGCCTCAAGGGCGACCCCGCCTATTGCCACACCATGCCGATGCTCAACTATGCCGGCATGCGGTCCGACGGCACGAAGGCGCTGCACGGTGCCGGCGAGGACATCGCCAGCAATTTCTTCGGCCAGTCTTCCTTCGCCACCCATTGCCTCACCTATGAACGCAACGTCGTGAAGGTGCCGGAAGGCTTCCCGCTCGAGCTCGCGGGCCCTCTCGGCTGCGGCATCCAGACGGGTGCCGGCGGCATCATGCGCTCGCTCGCCTGCGAAGCCGGGTCGTCGCTGCTCATTCTCGGCGGCGGCGCCGTCGGCCTCTCCGCCGTCATGGGCGCGGCCGTCCGGGGCTGCGAAACCATCATCGTGCTGGAGCCGCATGCCGAACGTCGCAAGCTCGCGCTTGAACTTGGCGCGACCCACGTGCTCGACCCCGCCGAAGCAAAGGATCTCGCCGCCGCCGTGCGCGCGATCCTGCCGATCGGCGTCGACTACGCCTTCGACACGACCGGCATCCCCGATCTGCTGCAGGCAACCATGGGTTGCCTCGGTCCCCACGGCACCTTCGGGATTGTCGGCATCGCGCCTCCGGGCACGCCGATGCCGGGCGACCTCATGTCGGCCGTCACATTCGGGCATACCGTCAAGGGTATCATCGAGGGCGACAGCGACCCCGACACCTTCATTACGGAAATGATCGAGCTGTACCGTCAGGGCAGACTGCCCTTCGACAGGCTCATCAAGACTTATCCGCTGAGCGAGATCAACCGCGCCATTGCCGATCAGCATGACGGCAAATGCGTGAAGGTCGTTCTCCTCACGGGCCAGAACTGAAACCGACATCAGGACACGGGAAACCAGGAGAAGAAAATGTCTGACGCATACATCATCGACGCAGTCCGCACGCCGCGCGGCATCGGCAAGGTCGGCAAGGGTTCGCTTGCTCACCTCCATCCGCAGCATCTCGCCCGCACGGTGCTGGCCGCACTTGCGAAGCGCAACGACCTCAACACCGCCGAAGTCGACGACATCATCTGGGGCACCTCGTCCCAGCGCGGCGCGCAGGGCGGCGACATGGGCCGCATGGCCGCTCTCGACGCGGGCTACGACATCAAGGCCTCCGGCGTCACGCTCGACCGCTTCTGCGGGTCGGGCATCACCACGGTCAACCTCGCCGCGGCGCAGATCATGTCCGGCATGGAAGACCTCGTCATCGCCGGCGGCACCGAGATGATGAGCTACACCTCGGCCACCGCCGACCAGAAGACGCCGCCGATGATGGATGCGGGCAACCTCCATCTCCGCAAGCAGCATCCGCAGTCGCAGCAGGGCGTCTGCGCCGATGCGATCGCGACGCTCGAAGGCATCGACCGCAAGGCGGTGGACGAACTCGCGCTCATGTCGCAGCAGCGCGCGGCAAAGGCTATCGAGGAAGGCCGCTTCGACAAGTCCCTCGTCACCGTCTACAACGATGACGGCTCGGTCGCGCTCGACCATGAGGAGTTTCCCCGTCCGCAGACGACGCTGGAAGGCCTGAACGGCCTCAAGGCGTCCTTCGAAGTCTGGGCCGGTATTCCGGTCGACGAGGCGGGCACCACCTACGGCGATCTCGTCCGCCAGAAATATCCCCAGCTCGAAAAATTCAACCACATCCACCACGCCGGCAATTCGTCGGGCGTCGTGGACGGCGCGGCGGCGCTGCTGCTCGCCTCGAAGCAATATGCGGACAAGCACGGCCTCAAGCCGCGTGCCCGCATCGTCGCCACCGCCAACATGGGCGACTGCCCGACCCTCATGCTCAACGCGCCGGTTCCCGCCGCGAAGAAAGTGCTGGAGAAGGCCGGTCTCACCGTCGACGACATCGATCTCTTCGAAATCAACGAAGCCTTCGCCGTCGTCGCCGAGAAGTTCATCCGCGATCTCAAGCTCGATCGCGACAAGGTGAACGTCAACGGCGGTGCCTGTGCGCTCGGTCATCCGATCGGCGCCACCGGCTCGATCCTCATCGGCACGGTGCTCGACGAACTTGAGCGTCGCGACCTGAAGCGCGGTCTCGTCACCATGTGCGCCGCCGGCGGCATGGCCCCGGCCGTCATCATCGAACGCATCTAGCAGTCAAGGGTTCGTCGGGCGGAAGTGGCCTCGCGCCCTTCCGGCCCGTCCCTGGGAGGTTCATCACATGACCTACACGATCACAGACCTGGCCAACGAGTTCGGCATCACGCATCGTGCACTCCGCTTCTATGAAGAGAAGGGTCTGATCGAGCCGGAGCGGAAAGGACAGACGCGCATCTATTCCAATCGCGATCGCGTGCGCCTGCGCCTCATTATCGGCGGCCGCGACGTCGGGCTCACGCTCTACGAAATCCGCCAGATCCTCGATTCCTATCGCAAGGACGACATCGCCGAGCAGAACCGCATCGCGGTCCAGTTCTTCCGCAAGCGTCTCGCCGCCGTGAAGGAGCAGCGCGCCCGCGTCGACGACCAGATCGGCCGTCTCGAGGAAGCCTGTGAGCGGCTGTCAGGCGGGGACTCGAAGGCTTCCGCTGCCACGACCCGGCGCCGCGCCCCGCAAACTGAGCTCCGCACCGGCACGCACTGACCGGCATTCTTTTGCGAATCGCCATCGGGGCCGGGTGAAGCTAGACTTCGTCCGGCCTCAATCATAAGAGCCTCCGGCAAACGGAGTTCACAGGGAGAACGAAGGCATGAGCGACTACAGGCTCCTCATCAACGGCAAGCTCGTCGACGGCGCGAAAACCTCGAACGTCATCAATCCGGCAACGGAAGAACCCGTCGCCGCCTGCCCGCGCGCCTCGGAAGCGCAACTGAACGAAGCGGTCGCCGCCGCCAAGGCCGCCTTCCCGGCCTGGAGCGCGACGCCCATCGGCGAGCGCAAGAAAGTGCTGAACGCCATCGCCGATGCGATCGAGGCGAACGCCACCGATCTCGCCCGTCTCCTCACGCAGGAACAGGGCAAGCCCCTCGGCGACGCGACCGGCGAGGTCTACGGCACCGCCGCCTTCTTCCGTTATTTCACCATGCTCGACCTGCCGGTGAAGATCATCGAGGACAGCGAAGGCAAGAAGGTCGAGGCGCATCGCCGCCCCCTCGGCGTCATCGGCGCCATCGTGCCGTGGAACTTCCCGATGATCCTGATGGCGTTCAAACTGCCGCCGGCGCTCCTCGCGGGCAATACGGTGGTGCTGAAGCCCGCGCCGACAACGCCGCTCACCTCGCTGAAGCTCGGCGAACTCATCAAGGACATCGTGCCGGCGGGCGTCGTCAACATCGTCGCCGACGAAAACGATCTCGGCGCGGCGCTCACCGCGCATCCCGACGTCCGCAAGATTTCCTTCACGGGGTCCACCGCGACCGGCCAGAAGGTCATGGCGGGCGCGGCGGGGCTCCTGAAGCGCATCACCCTCGAACTCGGCGGCAACGATGCCGGCATCGTGCTCGGCGACGTGAACCCGAAAGAGGCGGCGCCGAAGCTTTTCCAGAGCGCCTTCCAGAATTCCGGCCAGGTCTGCATCGCCATGAAGCGGCTCTATGTGCACGAGTCGATCTACGACGAAATGTGCAACGAGCTCGCCGAACTCGCGAACAACGCCGTGATCGGCGACGGCCTCAAGCAGGGCACGCAGCTCGGGCCGCTCCAGAACAAGATGCAGTTCGACAAGGTGAAGGAACTGATCGAGGACGCGCGCAAGACCGGCAACATCATCGCCGGCGGCGACACGCCCGAAGAGAAGGGCTACTTCATCCGCCCGACCATCGTCCGCGACATCACCGACGGCGCGCGTCTTGTGGATGAGGAGCAGTTCGGCCCGGTCCTCCCCGTCATCAAATATTCCGACGCGGACGATGCCGTCGCCCGCGCCAATGCTTCGCCCTACGGTCTCGGCGGCTCGATCTGGTCGAACGACGCGGACAAGGCCTACGATCTTGCGACGAAAATGGAATCCGGCAGCGTCTGGATCAACAAGCATGCCGACCTCGCGCCGAACATCCCCTTCGGCGGCGCGCGCTTCTCCGGCCTCGGCACGGAACTCGGCGAGGAAGGCCTCGCCGAATTCACGCAGCTCAAGATCATCAACATGGCGAAGTGACCGGATAAGGCGCGACCGCGCCGTCCCTCTCCGCAAGAATCCTCTACGCCGCCTCTCCGGAAACGGGGAGGCGGCGTTCGTTTGGAAATCTCCGCTTCTATCGAATCTCACCCCTCCGGCCGCGTCCAGATCCAGCTTCCGCCGATCGCCGCCGCCGCCAGCGAAATCAGCGACCAGGGCAGCGGCACGAAGGCGAGCGCGAGCATTGCGCTCAGGGCGAAAGCCGCCAATGCTGCTTGCTTCCCCTTGCGGGAAATGGCGCCTCTTTCCCGCCACATGCGGATGTGAACGCCGAATGTCGGGTGCTCGACAAGCCACCGCTCCAGCGTCTCGTTGCTGCGCGCGAAGCAGAAGGCGGCGAGGATGACAAACGGAACGGTGGGCAGAAGCGGAAGCAGAATGCCGATCCCGCCCAGCCCGAGCGCGAGAAAGCCGGCAATCAGATAAAACGTCCTGGACAATCGGAACTCCGCAAGACGGCAGTCCGCCCGGAGAGATGGCGCACCCGGCACGATTCGAACGTGCGACCTCTGCCTTCGGAGGGCAGCGCTCTATCCAGCTGAGCTACGGGTGCCTTGAGCCTTGATGAGACCCCGAAGGGGCCCCAGCCGAAGCGGGCGCAAGGTAGAACAATGCGGGCGCCCTGACAATCTGCGAAGACAGGTGCCTTGAGGAAGGGATCGCATATAATCCCGCAAGAAGGCTCGTTCACAGGGATGGGGTTTGCCATGGAAACGCGCGTTGCGGAGATTGCGCCGGGGATATTCAGGTTGTCGACCTTCGTGCCGGAGGTGGCCCCGCCGGCCGGCTTCACCTTCAACCAGTTCCTGATCGATGCGGACGAACCGCTGCTTTTCCATTGCGGTGCCCGCGCAATGTTTCCGTCGGTTTCTGCGGCAGTGAGGTCCATTATCCCGCTTGAGCGCCTGCGGTGGATCAGCTTCAGCCATGTCGAGGCGGACGAGTGCGGCGCCATGAATCTCTGGCTTGCCGCCGCCCCGGAGGCTGAGGTCGCGCATGGGGCGACCGCCTGCAGTGTCTCGATCGGCGATCTTGCCGACCGGCCGCCACGGGTTCTCGCCGATGGCGAAGTGCTCGATCTCGGAGGGCGCCGCGTCCGCTATCTCGACACCCCCCATGTGCCCCATGGCTGGGATGCGGGCATGATGTTCGAAGAGGAAACGAAGACGCTTCTCTGCAGCGATCTCTTTACGCAGCTGGGGGATCCCGAGCCGCTGACGGAAGTCGACATTCTCGGTCCCGCAACGGAGGCGGAAGAGGTCTTCCAGCCAATCCCCCTGACGCCTGCGATCCAGCCGACGCTCGCGCGCCTTGCGGGCTTGCAGCCGAAGACCCTCGCCGTCATGCATGGCTCGTCCTACAGGGGTGACTGTGCTGCCGCGCTGATGGCGCTGGGCGAATTCTACGCCGCCCGGCTCGACGCCTCCTTGCGGGTTTGACGAGGGCAGCGCGCTAAACCCCCTCGAGCCCCAATGCGATGCCCTCAGCGTCGTATAGTGCTGCAAGCCGCTCGAAGCCGGCCATCGTGAAGCCCGTCTCGGGCAGCGCCGCGCCCGGTCCGAGCGGCGAGGGGCCGAGCCCCGCGATCCGCTCCAGCGCATAAAGCGCGCCCACGGCGGTCAGGTGCGACTGGCCCTCGCGGTCGAGGATCGTTGCACGGCGGCTGATTGTGCGGCCCCCGCTCTCCCCTTCCACCTCGATGACGATCTCATGGGCCGCGCCCTTGCCGGGCTTCGTCGCCGCAATCGCGCTCATCCCCGGCAGCTTCATCAGGAGGTCCCACAGGCCGAGCCCGATCAGGCGGCGCATGGTGGCGAGCGAATTGCCCTTGTCGAGACCGAGGCGCACGCCCGCTTCCCGCGCGCCGTTGGCAAGCGCAAGCGTCGTCACGTCGCCCATGTTCATGCGGTAGACCGGCCGCACGGTCCCGCTCGGAAACCGCACCTCGCGCTCGTCCGAAAGCGGCCCCACCGCGCGCCATGCGCCGCCCGTCCGCGCGGTAAAGCCTTGCGCCATGCCCTCGCCCGCGCTGGCCGAGTCGGGGCCCATCTTGTCGCCCGTGTAGTAGAGGATCGACATGTCGACGCGCGCAACACTGTCGAGCCCGTCCGCGAGGCGCCGCGCGACGATCGCCGGTCCGCCCGCCATCCAGTGCGAGGTGAAGAGCATCGGTGCGCTCGGCGTGAGAAGGGCTGCCGCCGCAAGGCCGCGCATTTGCGCTTCCTGCCCCCGCGTGATGTCCATATAGGGAATGCCGCGCTTGGCGGCTTCGGTCAGGAGATGATCGTCGGTCTCGTGGATGAAACAGGCGACGGCGTCGATTCCCTCGAGGTTTCGCATCGGTTCGGGTTTCGTCACGTCCATCACGGCCGCCTGCGCGCCGCCGAGCGAAGCGGCGAGTGCCGCGGCTTCCTTTTCTCGCCGTCCGCCGATCAGGATCTCCGCTTCCGGGTGATGTTTTCTCAGCAGCGCCGCCGCCTGCGCGCCCACCACGCCATATCCGCCTGCGAGCAGTATCCGCCTGGTCATTCTGTATCCTCCCGGTCCGTTCCGTTGTGCGCCAGATATTGGTCGTATGACCAATTTTGTCAATACCCGCCCGCGGGGTTAGTCTCCGCGTCATGAAAACCGCTCAGGAAACAACGCCCGCCGCGCCGCCGACGGAAAAGGGCGCAAACCGCCGCGAGGAAATTCTGGAAGCCGCTTCCGCTCTTCTGCTGGAAGATGGCTATGCGGCCTTTTCCGCGCGTGGCGTCGCAGCGCGTGCGGGGCTGCGGCTCAGTCATGTGCAGTACTATTTCGCCAGCCCCGCCGCGATCCTGGCAGAGCTGCTGGAGCGTTTTGTGCGCCGCTATGGCGACGAGATCCTGGCGCGGTTCGGAGCGGGCGAGGGTACGGGCGAGGAGCGCCTCTACCGGGCGCTCGACTTTCTCCTGAACGACGAGGCTTACCGGCGCGACTGCGGTATCTTCATGATCGAGGTTGCCGGCTTCGCCGCGCGCAACGAGGTGATCGCCGCCGCCCTTGCGCGTTACTACGAAATCTATTTCGACCTCTTCTCCGGCATTGTGAAAACGCTCAATCCGTCTCTCCCGCCCCGGGCGCGCGCGCGCCGTGCGCGCCAGTGCGTGGCGCTTATCGAGGGCATGTCGATCACGCGCCCGCATATGGGGCCGAAGGGCGAGGCCGATTTCAGCGCCCGCGAGGCGGCCCGCGCAATCATGCGTCTCGTCACCGGCGGCGAGACCTAGAGCCGCAGCATCATCCGCAATTCCATCGCAAGCCCGTGTTCGCGGCAGGGAACGGGCGTCACCGTTTCCGCCATCGGCTCGAACCCCATCGTCCGGTAGAGACCCACCGCCGGATTGTCGGACATTACGTCGAGATGGACACGCGTAAAACCTTTCGTCCGCGCCCTTTCGATTTCCCGGTCGATCAGCGCGCGCCCCGCCCCGCGCCCCCGGGCCGCTTCCGGCACGGAGACGACGAGGATGTAGCTGCAATCTTCCGGCACATGCGGGTTCATGAAGCTTGCGATCTCCGCCCGTTCCGCAAGCGCTGCGATATCCGCTTCCCCGATCTGTCCTTCCTCGGCAAGGCCCTGCGCCACCGGCCAGACACCGTCCTTCAGCCGGTAGTGCTCGGGGCCGTCATGTGAGATGAGAACGCCGAGGAACGCGCCGTCCTCGAACGCAAGCGCCGCCTGCTCGTGGGAAAAGAAGTTCGCGGGAGCCTTCCAGGCTGCATCGATGAAGTCCTCGTAGAGGCCGCCACGCCCGCCGAAGATGTAGCTGTAGGACGCAGGCCCCGTCGCGAAGACGAGGCCGGGAATTTCCGCCGCGACCCGTCTGGCAAGCGCCGCATCTGCGGCGACGGTTTCGATCGTCATCTCGCGTTCTCCTCAAATATAGGTCATTAGACCAATATTTGTCACAGGAACAGGATGGGCGCAATATCAATTGGTCATTCGACCAATAATAAGACCGCGGGGTGCCGGTCAGGGCGCGCAGCCGTTGCCGGCCCGCAACGGCGCGGGCCTCCTGCCGCTTGGCTGCCGTCCCGGATTGGCATATAGGATGAAGGCCCCCGGAAATCCGTCCGCCCCTCTGGGGCATGGCTTGAGAGTTCTGCGTTCCATGTCGGAGCCCCTGCGGCTTGCGCCCCTCGACCTCTTTATCGACCCGCTCCTGTCGTTCCAGGACGGGCGTCTCCGCGAGATGCTGGCCTATTGGGAAAGCAAGCGCGCGGGCAGGGCGTTCCCGGCGCGCGCCGATGTCAGCCCTGCCGACATCGTGAGCCATCTGCCGTCGCTGTTTCTGGTCGATGTCGCGCCGCCCGCGCTGGGGCTCGCCGATTTCCGGGTCCGGCTCATGGGCACTGCGCTCAACGATCTCTTTGCGCGCGATTTTACGGGCCGCTCGCTCGAAAGCGAACTGTCGTCGAGGTCTGGGGCGGCTGTCGGCAAGGTTTTTGGCATTGTCTGCCAGTTGCGCCGTCCGCTCCGGCTTCACGGCACGGCCGTTTTCGCGAAGACAAATCCCGCGACGGCGGTCGAGGCCGTGCTCATGCCGCTCACCACGGGCAACGGCTCTGTCGATATGGTGATGGGTGAACTTGTGAAGCGGGCGTCCGCCTAGCGCACTTCCGGCTGGCGTGACGTCAGCTGCAGGAACACGTCCTCGAGATCCGATTCCGAGGTGGAAATATCGACGATTTCCATGCCGCCCGCGCTGAGTGCGCCGAGGATCGACATCGCGCTCGTCTCCGCCGGGTTGTATTGCACTTCGATGGCACCATCCGGCCGAAGCTCCGCCTTCATGTTCTCGAGTGCCGCCGGAAGCACGGTCGCCGGCGTCGCGGGCCTGACGATCAGTTGCTTCTCGCTGATGCGCGCGAGCAGCGTCTCCTTCGGTTCGCAGGCCACCACCTCGCCCTTGTCGATGATCGCAATCGTGTCGCAGAGCGCTTCCGCTTCTTCGAGGTAGTGCGTCGTGAGGACGATCGTCGTCCCCCGCTCGTGAAGTCCCTTCACATAATCCCAGAGCTGGCGCCTGAGTTCGATGTCGACTCCCGCTGTCGGCTCGTCAAGGATCAGCACCGGCGGGTTGTGCACCATCGCCTTCGCCACGAGAAGCCTGCGCCGCATGCCCCCCGAAAGCGTGCGTGCATAGGCGTCCGCCTTGTCGTCGAGCCCCATCGCCTTCAGGATTTCCATGGTCCGCCGCTCGCGCTTCGGCACGCCATAAAGGCCTGCCTGCATCTCCATCACTTCTGCCGGCGTGAAGAAGGGATCGATATTGAGTTCCTGCGGCACGACGCCGATGGAGGCGCGCGCCTGGCGCGGGTTCACATCCGTATCGAAGCCCCAGATCGAGGCGGAGCCGGAGGTCTTCAGCACAAGTCCGGCCAGAATGTTGATGAAGGTCGACTTGCCAGCACCGTTCGGCCCCAGCAGCGCGAAAATCGAGCCGCGCGGCACCGCGAGATCGATTCCCTTCAGCGCCTCCTTGGCCGGCTGGGTTCCGCTTGCCTTGTAGACCTTCCGGAGTGCCCGCGCCTCGATGGCGCAGCTTCCTTCGCCCCTGGGTGCAGGTTCGCCGGGCACGCGCGCTTCGTATGTATTGTCCTCGTCGGCAAGCGTGTGGGCCATGAGCGGGTTCTTTTCGTTGAAGCGGATCGGAAGGTCTGGCGGGTTCTTTTTGACGCGCGGGACGCGCTATAGTGGCGGCCCGGCGAGGCAGGGCAATATAGAAGACCCCCGATAGATAGGAAAGGTGAGGCGCGTGGCAAGCGGCAAGGCGCAAAAGAAAACACCGGCGAAACAGGCGCCCGCGAAATCCGAATCGGCGGGTAAACCGCTGAAAAAGGGCGATCATCTCTTCCTGGTCGACGGTTCGGGCTACATCTTCCGCGCCTATCACGCGTTGCCGCCCCTGACGCGAAAGTCCGATGGATTGCCGATTGGCGCCGTCGCGGGTTTCTGCAACATGCTCTACAAGCTCATCGAGGATACGAAGGACGAGTTCGAGCCGACCCATCTCGCCGTCATCTTCGACGCTTCGTCGAAAACCTTCCGCAACGACATCTACCCCGAATACAAGGCGAACCGCGTCGAACCCCCGGAAGATCTCGTGCCGCAATTTGCGCTGGTGCGCGATGCGACGCGAGCCTTCGGCGTCCCCTGCATCGAGAAACTCGGCTTCGAGGCTGACGATCTGATCGCAACCTATGCACGCCTTGCGCATGAGGCGGGCGCGCGCGTCACCATCGTCTCGTCCGACAAGGATCTGATGCAGCTTGTCAACGAGCAGGTCGACATGCTCGATACGATGAAGATGAAGACCATCGCCCGCGACCAGGTGATCGAGAAATTCGGCGTGCCGCCGGAAAAGGTCGTCGATGTGCAGGCTCTCGCGGGAGACAGCACCGACAACGTGCCGGGCGTTCCCGGCATCGGCATCAAGACGGCGGCCCAGTTGATCGGGGAATATGGCGATCTCGAAACGCTGCTCGCTCGCGCTTCCGAAATCAAGCAGAACAAGCGCCGCGAAAACCTGATCGAGTTTGCCGAACAGGCACGCGTCTCGCGCCGCCTCGTCGAACTCGACAACAATGTTCCGGTGGAGGAACCGCTTGAGGAAATGGGCGTTCGTGATCCCGATCCCGAAACGCTGATCGGTTTCTTCAAGGACATGGAATTCAACACGCTGACGCGTCGCGTCGGCGAACGGTTCAACATCGATGTCGATGCCATCCCGGCATCCGGCGAACATCCGCCAGAAGAGGCCGCGCCGCAGGAAAAGCAGAGCGTCAGCCGCACCGCGCGCGGCGGTGCCCCGGGGGCCACGCCGAAAGGCATCGATCTTGACTTCAAGGATGCGAACTACGTTGCGGTGACGACGCTTCCCGATCTCGAGGAATGGATCGCGCGCGCCCGGGAACAGGGATTCTTCGCCGTCGATACGGAAACGGACAGTCTCGCGCCGATGCAGGCGCGTCTCGTCGGCGTCTCCATGTCGCTGGTGCCGGGCGAGGCCTGCTACATCCCGCTGCAACATGGTGCCGGCGGGGGTCTCGATTTCGCCGATGCCGAAGGTCAGCAGCAAATTCCGCTCGGCGATGCGCTGAAGGCACTGAAGCCGTTGCTCGAGGACCCGGGCATCCTGAAGATCGGCCAGAATCTCAAATTCGATATCCTCGTCTTCTGGCAGCACGGCATCGAACTTCGCTGCATCGACGACACCATGCTCATGTCCTATGCGCTTGATGCAGGCATACATGGACACGGTATGGACGAACTGTCGGAGCTGCATCTGAACCACAAGCCGATCCCGTTCTCCGAGGTCGCAGGCAAGGGCAAGGCGCAGATCACCTTCGATCAGGTGCCGGTCGATCGCGCGACGGCCTATGCCGCGGAAGACGCCGACGTCACGCTCCGCCTCTGGCACATCTTGAAGCCGCGTCTTGTCGGCGAACGGCGTGCAACCGTTTACGAAACGCTGGAGCGTCCGCTGGTGAAGGTGCTGGCTGGCATGGAGCGTGCGGGCGTCAAGGTCGACAAGGCGGTGCTCGCGCGCCTTTCCGCCGACTTCGCGCAGAAGATGGCCCGCTACGAGGAAGAGATCTACGAAATGGCGGGCGAGCGTTTCAATATCGCCTCGCCGAAGCAGCTCGGCGAAATTCTCTTCGACAAGCAGAGCCTCGAAGGCGGCCGCAAGACGAAGACGGGCGCCTGGTCGACCGATGCCGACACGCTCGAAATGCTTGCCGCGCAGGGCCACGACCTGCCGCAGCGCGTTCTGGACTGGCGCGGACTTTCCAAGCTCAAGAGCACCTACACCGATACGCTGCCGGATCATATCAACCCTGACACCGGCCGCGTCCACACTTCTTATTCGCTTGCGTCGACATCGACGGGCCGTCTGGCTTCGACCGAACCGAACCTGCAGAACATCCCCGTTCGCACGGAGGATGGCCGCAAGATCAGAACGGCTTTCGTCGCGGACAAGGGCAATCTCCTCATCTCCGCCGACTACAGCCAGATCGAGCTCCGGCTTCTCGCTCATATCGCGGATATCGAAGCGCTGAAGAAGGCATTCGCCGAGGGTCTCGACATTCACGCGATGACGGCGTCGGAAATGTTCAATACGCCGATCGAAGGCATGGACCCGTCGGTTCGCCGCCGCGCCAAGGCGATCAACTTCGGCATCATCTACGGCATCTCCGCCTTTGGTCTCGCCAACCAGCTCGGCATCGCGCGCGGCGAGGCGGGCGAATATATCGACCGCTATTTCAAGCGTTTCCCCGGCATTCGCGCCTATATGGACGACACCAAGGAGTTCGCTCACAAGAACGGTTATGTGGAGACGATCTTCGGCCGCCGCATTCACCTCCCCGCGATCAACTCGAAGAACCCGGCCGAGAAAAGCTTCATGGAGCGTGCCGCCATCAACGCGCCGATCCAGGGCTCGGCGGCGGATATCATCCGCCGCGCCATGATCCGCATGCCGCGCGCGCTTGCCGATGCCGCGCTTTCGGCGCGCATGCTCCTGCAGGTGCATGACGAACTGATCTTCGAAGTGCCGGAGAAGGAAGCGAAGAAGACCTGCGAAACCGTGTCGGGTGTCATGTCGTCCGCCGCCGCGCCCGCGCTCGAACTTGCCGTGCCGCTCGATGTCGATGCGCGCGCCGCGAAAAACTGGGACGAAGCGCATTAGCACCGAAGCCGACATGACGGAGAAGCGCCGGCAGAGCTGGGAAAATGCGCTTTCGGAGGCGTTGCCGGTCAGCCCGTTTCTCATCGGCGGCGTCGTCTCCGCACTCTTCTTTGCGAGTTTTCTCCTCACGGCCGTTCTCTCCGGCGTTGAAATCGTCGTCTCCCGCTTCGACGAAGTCTCCCTCTCGAGTGAAGCCTGGGCGGCGCTCGCGCTTTCGCTTCTCTGGTTCGCGATCCTCGGTATCGGCCGCTACACCGTAGTGGGAAATTTGCGCGATGCGCGCCTGCTCGTCGGCATCGCGCCTCACATCACGCCACAGAAAGTCGAGCGCTACACGCTCGGTGTCACGCAGCGCGAACTCGTCCGCTCGCGGGTTGCCGGGTTTGCGGGCTTTCTTGCGGGCGGCGTGCTTCACGCCATTGCCATACTCGGTATCTGGCAGAACGGTTGGGCCGGCTTCGAAACGCCAGTCGACATATGGATGTTCTTCGCCGTGTCGCTGCTCGTCATGCAGCTCTTGCGGCGCATCTATTTTCTGCGCGGCGACACGGGGCTTTTCGCGGAGGCCCTGAAAGGGCTCGATCCCGACTTGTCGGACGTTTCGCAGCTCGACGCGTTCGGCCGCGTCGCTCTGCGCGGTGCGCTGCCCTGGTTCGCCGTCTCGGGTATCGTCGCGCTGCTTCTCGTCGGGCAGGATGCGGACGGTCTCACCGTTCCCGCCCTCGTTCTCACGCTTGCCGCTGCCTTCTTCGTCTTCTCGCGCCCGATGCTGCGCGCGCATCGTGTCCTCAAGCGCGCAAAGCACCGCGGTCTTGTCAGGCTACGCGACGAAATCCGCCGTCATGAAAAGGCGCTCTACCAGAATGGCGAATCCGCGCGCGAGGCGGCGCAGATGCTGCCTGCTCTTGTCGCGCTGGAAACGCGCACCGAGCATCTGCGTGAATGGCCGCTCGATCTGCAGACGGCAAGCCGTCTCGTGCTCTACACGGCCATTCCGCTTGGCTCATGGTTCGGCGCGGGCGCCGTCAATATCGCGCTGGAAGCCCTGATTTCCTGAGATTCCATCATTTCCAGCCATTGCCCGTTTCCCGCTTCCGCCCCATATGTGGAACTGAAGACCGCGTGAAACGTTTTGTTCCCGCAGCAATGGGAGGAACGGCTTTGTCCACCGGCAAGGAAAAGCAGGCAGACGACAAGAACAGGGTCACGGAAGCGGAGAAGGAATCCTTTCCCTCGAGTGACCCGCCCTCATGGACGAGCGGCGAGGCCTCGCCCGAAGCGGACGCGAAGCGCGCCGAACGCAAGGCGGAAGAAGTCGCAAAGGAGCGCGCCGCCAAAGAGGAAGATGTCGACGAAACGCTCGACGAGAGCTATCCCGCCTCCGACCCGCCCTCATGGACCGGCTCGCATGCCGGCGACAGCCACAATCAGGGCGGCAAGAAAAAATAGCGTCCGAGCGACAGCATCAAAAAAGGCCCGGAAGGTTTCTTCCGGGCCTTTTGCCGTCAGGCGGCGAGCGTCAGTTCGATGCGCTGCTTCTGTCGCGTCGAGGCGTAGATCTCGCCCATCCGCTCCGTATGCCGCAGCAGGTTGTCGTGCCCGAGGGCCGCATCCTTCAGCGGGCTTTCCATCTCGGGGCCCGTGATGTTGACGAGCGTGGCGAAGACGGAGACATCCGCGAGGGTCGGCTTGTCGCCGAAGAAGAAGGGCTTGTCGCCCAGCATCGCCGCCATGGCCGCGAGGTCCTGTTTGCCGAAGCCATAAATTTCCTCGGCAGCGTGGCGGCCGATCCCGTGCGCGGTGAGTGCGGCACGAACGCTCTTTCGCGCCATGCGCGGCACGATCGCGGAAAGCGGAAAGGGCAGGCCGCCGAAGAACAGCGCTTTGACCGTCGGCCAGTTTGCCTCCTCGATCCAGCGGTTGTGAACGATCACCCAGTAGAGCCGCTCGTCCAGCATCCGCTGCAGCATGTGCGATTGCGCCCTCTCGGCATCGCTGAGGCCCCGATCGAGATCGACGCCGAGCGTTTCCTTGAGATGGTTCAGAATGAGCGCCGAGTCGCCGATCCTTTTCCCCTCGAATTCGATGAAGGGCAGCTTCCCCTTCGGCGCCTTGCGGGGATCGGTCTCATACGACAGCTCGTGCGGCACGCCCGCGAGGCGCAGCGCCGCTTCGAGCTTCAGGCAGAAGGAACTCGGATTGGGCGTGCCCTTCAGGCTCGCCGGAAAGATGCAGAGGCGGATCATGGGCGGTCTCCATGGTTGAACGAGACCCCTTATACTGACATGCTACTGACAACGTACCGTCAGCAGTGTCCGGGGCCGGTCCCCGCGAACCGGGAGAGCCTCATGCGCCGCGCCAACCGTCTCTTCGACATCATCGAATATCTCCGGCGCGCGAAGCGGGTCGTGACCGCGCAGGAACTGGCCCGCGAACTGGAAGTGTCCGTCCGCACCATCTACCGCGACGTGGCCGACCTGCAGGCGAGCCGCGTGCCCATCGAGGGCGAGGCGGGTCTCGGCTATGTGCTCCGATCGGGCTACGAGCTGCCGCCCCTCATGTTCACGGAGGATGAGATCGAGGCGCTCGTCTTCGGCGCGCGCATGGTCCGCGCCTGGGGCGATGCCGCCTTTACCGGCGCGGCGGACGCCGCCGTCGCGAAGATCGCCGCCGTGCTGCCGCCGCGTCTGCGCCGCATTGCGGAAACATCGCGTGTCACAGTTGCGCCGGGCCGCACCAGCCCGAAGGACGGCTACAGCCGCCACCTCTCGCCCGTGCGCCGCGCCATCCGCGACCGCCGCAAGCTCGTCATCGCTTACGAGGCTCTGTCGGGCGAACGCACCGAGCGCACGCTTCGTCCGCTCGGTCTCGCCTTCTTCGGCCCCTTCTGGATGCTCGCCGCCTGGTGCGAGAAGCGCGAGGACTTCCGCACCTTCCGCATCGAGCGCATCGGCTCGCTGAAAGTCACGAACGACGTCTTCACCGACGAGAAGGGCAAGACGATGGAAGATTTCGTCGCCCGCCCGCAGGAAAGCTCCTACAGCGGCCTCTTGCGCCCGCAAGCTGCCGACTGACAGGCAACGAAAAAGCCCCGGCGTTTCCGCCGGGGCTCTTCGTCATTCGCGATGAAACGGAAGGCTTACTCGGCAGCCTGCGCCGGGGCCGGTGCGGCGGCGCGCACATCCGGATCCACATGGGCTTCGAACTTCGCGAAGTTGTCGATGAACATCTTCACGAGCTTCTGCGCCTGCGTGTCGTAGGCGGCCTTGTCGGGCCACGTCTCTGTCTCGTATTCACCTCTGACGCTGCCGACGGTCTTACGCCGGGCGCGCCCTGCCGCGTCGCTCTCTGCTACTACGCAGCTCCTCGACACCCC